>DASQPY010000143.1:0-19403 GCA_035643735.1 Actinoallomurus sp.
TGAAGGCCACGCCCATGAACAGCGCGATCTTCGTACGCGTGACCGGCACTCCCACCGCGCGGGCGCTCGCCGCCGAGCCGCCCACCGCGAAGATCCAGTTACCGGACCTGGTGCGCAGCAGGATCCAGGTGGCGATGGCCACGAAGACGATCCACCACAGGACGGTGATGTTGACCTGGACACCGCCGATCGTGAAGTTGTGCGCGAACACCGCCCGCGCCTGCGTGAACCCGTCCATGTTCTCGATCGAGGAGGTCGCGACGTTGTTCGTGATCAGCTTGGTGAAGCCCAGGTTGAGGCCGGTGAGCATGAAGAACGTGCCGAGCGTGACGATGAAGCTGGGCAGGCCGGTCTTCACATAGATCAGGCCGTTGAGGAAACCGAGCGCGAGCGTGATCACGAGGGAGACCGTCACGCCCACCCAGACGTTGAGCGTGAACTGGTAGCTGAACATCGACGCCACGAGCGCCGAGGAGGTGACCATCACCCCCGCGGACAGGTCGAACTCCCCGCCGATCATCAGCAGCGACACCGACACGGCCATGATGCCCATCGACGCGCTGGAGTACAGGACCGTGGAGAACGACGACGCGCGCAGGAAGGCGTCGGCGACCAGGGAGAAGAAGACGAACAGGACGATGGCGCCGACGAGCGCGCCGATCTCGGGGCGGCCCAGCAGCTTACGGAACCCCGAACGGGCGGCGAGGCGTTCGTCCGCCGCCGGCGCGGGTGGTGCGATGGTCTGACTCACCGGGGGAACTCCTTGGTTCCGGCGCGGGGCGCCCCCACCGAGGGAGGCGCCCCGCGGTTCCTATCGCGTGCCTCGGTCCGCGTACGGCGCCACGGCGTCCGCGTTGGACTTGTCGACGATCGCCGGCCCGGTGAGCACGGGCTGGCCACCACCGAGGATGTCGCCGTTGCGCTTGAACAGCCACAGCTCGTCGACGGCCTCATAGCCCTGCAGGTAGGGCTGCTGGTCGACGGCGAACTGGATGCGGCCGTCCTTGATCGCGGTGACCAGGTCCTTGTTCATGTCGAACGTGGCGACCTTGGCCTTGCCGCCGGCGTCTTTGGCGGCGTCGGAGGCGGTGAGAGCGATCTGGGCGTTGAGCGCCAGGATGCCGTCGATGCCCTTGTCGGCCTGGAGCTTGGCGGTGACCGCCGACTTGACCTGCGGCATGTTCGCGCCCTGCACGAACAGGTTCTGCATGTCGCCGGAGAAGGTCTTCTTCGCGCCCGCGCAGCGCGCCTCGAGACCGACGTTGCCCTGCTCGTGGATCAGGCAGACGGCCTTCTTGATGCCGGCCTTGTTGAGCTGCTCGCCGGCCGCCTGGCCGGCGATGTTCTCGTCCTGGCCGAAGTGGGCGAGCGCGCCGAACTTGGCCGAGTCCTCGGCGCCGGAGTTGATGGTCACGACGGGGATCTTGGCCGCGACGGCCTTGGCGACGACGTCCTTGAGCGCGTCCGGCTTGGCCAGCGTGACGATGATGCCGTCGACGTGCTGGTCGATGTAGGTCTGGACCAGCTGGGCCTGCTTGCCGCCGTCGGGGTCCGCGGCGTACAGGAACTGCACGTTGTCCTTGGCGGAGGCGGACTGTGCCCCCTTCTGCACGATGTCCCAGAACGCGTCGCCCTGGGCGGAGTGCGTGACCATGGCGATCTTGATCCGGGGGCCGCCGCCGCCCAGCGCCTTGGTCGCCTGGTCGTCGGCCTTCTTCCCGCCCGAGCTGCTGCACGCGCTCAGTGCCAGCAGCCCTGCCAAGGCCGTGGCGATGACCCTTCGCTTCATGTGTATCGGTCTCCTCTCGGTGCACGCTTACCGTGGCGCCCTGCGCCATGGAGGGTTCGCAGGGGAAGCGAGCTGCCATGCGTGCAGGTCCGGCCGCGGGTGGCGTGAGGGTATCGGCTCCACCGGCGACAAACCGGCGCAGACCGTCTCTGTTCGGTTACGGGACGGGCGTCCATCCGATCTACAAATAGAAGCGCTGCGCCTGTTTGTCCTTCTCGTAGCGTGCACGGGCCTCACGTACGGTATCCAGCTCGGAGACCTCGGCGACCGGGACGTCCCACCACGCCTCGCCGTCCGGCGCCTGCCGCAGCGGGTCGGTCTCGACGTGGACGACCGTGGTGCCGGGGGCGGCGCGTGCGGTCTCGAGCGCTTCGCGGAACTCCGCGGCGGTACGCGCGGTGAGCACCTGGGCGCCGAGGCTTGCGGCGTTGGCGGCGAGGTCGACGGGGAGTACGTCACCGTCCAGGCCGCCGGGGGTCCGGTAGCGGTAACGCGTGCCGAACCGCTGCGCGCCGACCGACTCGGACAGGTTGCCGATCGAGGCGTAGCCGTGGTTCTGCACGAGGACCACGACGAGCTTGACGCTCTCCTGCACGGCGGTGACCAGCTCGCTGGACATCATGAGATAGGACCCGTCGCCGACCATGACGAACACCTGGCGGCCCGGATCGTCGCTCTCGTCCAGGGCCATCTTCACGCCCAGTCCGCCGGCGATCTCGTAGCCCATGCATGAGTAACCGTACTCGACGTGGTAGCCCTTCGGATCCCGTGGACGCCACAGTTTGTGCAGGTCACCGGGCATGGATCCGGCGGCGCACACCACCACGTCACGTGGCCGCGCGACCTCGCCGACGATGCCGAGGACCTCGGCCTGGGCGGGCAGTCCCTCGGTGGAGACACGGAACGCCTCGTCCACGAGCGCGTTCCATCCGGCCACGCGCTCGCGGGTCTCCTCGCGGTACGCCGCCGGCACCGACCAGCCGTCGAGGGCGCCGCGCAGCCCGGCCAGGCCGGTACGCGCGTCGGCGGTCAGCGCGGTGGCGGCGTGCTTGGCCGAGTCGAACGCGGCCACGTTGAGGTTGACGAACCGCGCCCGGGCGAACAGGCTGCGCGAGGCGGTGGTGAAGTCGCTGTAGCGGGTGCCGATCCCGATGACGACGTCGGCCTCACGCGCCAGGGCGTTCGCGGCCGTGGTGCCGGTGGCGCCGATCGCGCCCGCCGCCTGCGGGTGGTCCCACGGCAGCGATCCCTTGCCGGCCTGGGTCTCACCCACCGGAATGCCCGTCTCCTCGGCGAAGGCACGGAGCTCGCCGGTGGCTTGGGAGTAGATCACCCCGCCGCCCGCGACGATGAGCGGGCGCTCGGCCCCGCGGATCACCTCGGCGGCCCGCTCCAGGGCGGCGAGCTCGGGCATCGGCCGCGCGACGTGCCAGACCCGCCGGGCGAACAGCTCCTCCGGCCAGTCATGCGCCTCGGCCTGCACGTCCTGTGGGAGGGCGAGTGTCACCGCGCCGGTCTCCGAAGGGTCCGTGAGCACCCGCATCGCGGCCAGGAGCGCCGAGGGGAGCTGTTCGGGGCGGTTGATCCGGTCCCAGAACCTCGACACCGGCCTGAACGCGTCGTTGACGGACACGTCGTAGGAGCGCGGGTCCTCCAGCTCCTGCAGCACCGGGTTGGCGGCGCGGGTGGCGAAGATGTCGCCGGGAAGCAGCAGCACCGGGATCCGGTTGACGGTCGCGAGGGCGGCACCGGTGACCATGTTGGTCGCGCCCGGCCCGATGGAGGTCGTGCAGGCGAACGTCCGCAGCCGGTCGTGCGCCCGCGCGAAGCCGACGGCGGTGTGCACCATCGCCTGCTCGTTGCGCGCCATGTAGTACGGGAGATCCTGGCCGTACTCCAGCAGTGCCTCGCCGATCCCGGCGACGTTGCCGTGCCCGAAGATGCCGAAGCAGCCGGCGAAGAACCGCTGTTCGACGCCGTCCCGCTCGGACCACTGGTTCGCGAGAAAGCGAACGATCGCCTGTCCGGTGGTGAGCCTCATCGTTGCTCCGCTGCCGAGGTGAGGGGAAGGCGGGGGTCGGTCTCCTGACCGTCCCAGGTCTGCCGGATCCATCCGTGCGCGGGGTCGTCGCAGATCAGCCACGCACGCTCCGGCGACGGACCTGCCATGACGTTCAGGTAGTACAGGTCATAGCCCGGCGTGGCCATCGAGGGGCCGTGCCAGCCGTGCGGGATCGTCACGACGTCGCCAGTGCGCACCTCGGCGAGCACGTCGATCGGCCGCTCCTCGGTCCCGTACACCCGCTGGTAGGCCATGCCCTCGCCGGCGACCTCGAAGTAGTAGATCTCCTCCAGGACGCACTCGCCGGGGCGTTCCTCGTCGTGCTTGTGCGGCGGGTAGGAGGACCAGCAGCCGCCCGGGGTCAGCACCTCGCACGCGATCAGCTTGTCGGCGTGCGGGAACGCCTCGGGGGTGCAGAAGTTGTTCACCTGGCGGCTGGCGACGCCCGCGCCCCGCAGCTCGACGGGCACGTCCTCGGCCGGGCCGTACCTCGGGGTCAGCCGGTTCTCACACCGCGCCGAGGGGAGCGCGAACCGGCCGCTCCCCCGCAGCCGTACGGTGGCGTCCCGCGGCACGTACGCGAAGTCGGTGACCCGGGAGAACACGTCCTTGCGCCCGGTGAGCTCGAAGGTCTCGCCGTCGCACTCGACCACGCAGCTCCCGCCGAGCGGCAGCACGAGCATCTCCTCGTCGCCGGTCGCGAAGACCTGCTCGCCGTCGAGGTCCAGGGTGCGCAGCCCGGAGTAGGCCCAGCCCGCGCTCTCCGGGGTGACGACGAGGCCGTACGGGCCGGTCGCCGTGCTCCCACGGGGCAGATGGTGCTTCATCACGTCATGACCTCCACCGCCGCGTCCACGGCGGCCGCGACGTCGTCTCCAGGGGGGTACAGCAGGGTACGGCCGGCCACGAGACCCATGACGCTGGGCAGTGACAGGGCCTTGCGCCAGCCCGCCAGCGCGGTGTCCTGGTCGGCGGAGACCTCACCGCCGAGCAGCAGCGCGGGCAGGGTGGACGCCGCCATCACGCGTTCCATGTCCTCCACGACGGGCACCTTCAGCCAGGTGTACGCCGAGGTCGCGCCCAGCCCGGAGGCGATCGCGACGGCACGCGTCATGGCGTCCGCGGTCAGGACGTTGCGCACCCGGCCGCCGGCGCGCTGGGAGATGAACGGCTCGACCATCGCCATCAGCCCCTGCCGGGCCAGCCCGGTCACGGCGTTCGCGCAGGCCTCCAGCGTGCGCGCGGTGGCCGGGTCGTCGTCCTCGATGCGCAGCAGCATCTTTCCGCCGTCCAGCCCCTGCCCGGCGATGGCGGCGGGGTCGTAGGCGGTGAACCGGTCGTCGATCTCGAACGCGGCGCCGGTCAGGCCGCCGCGGTTCATCGAGCCGATGACGACCTTGTCGTCCAGGACGCCGAGCAGCAGCAGGTCCTCGATGACGTCCGGGGTGCCCAGCACGCCGTCCACCCCCGGTCGCTCCAGTGCCACGCACAGCCGTCGCAGCAGCTCGGCGCGGTCGGCCATGGCCAGCGGGCGGTCGCCGACGGCGAGCGCGCCCCGCGCCGGGTGGTCCGCCGCGACGATCAACAGCCGGCCGGACGGGCCGAGCAGCGTGGACCGCCGGACCCGCCGCGCCGCCGCCTCCGCGACGGCCTCCGGATGGTTCGCGCGGATCTCGGTCAGCCCGCTGAGACGCTCGGCGAAGGTGCCGCTCACGAATCCTCCGCACGCTCGGAGAGAAGTGCCTCGACCTCGGCGGTGGTCGGCATCGCCTCCGAACAGGCGATGCTGGAGGCGACGATCGCCCCGGCCGCGTTCGCGAACCGGATGGTACGGCCGGCGCTCCAGCCGTCCAGCAGGCCGTGGCAGAGCGCGCCACCGAACGCGTCGCCCGCGCCGAGCCCGTTGACGACCTCCACCGGGACCGGCGGCGCCTCGACGACACCCTCATCGTCGGCGGCCAGCACGCCCTTGGGGCCCTGCTTGACGACGGCGAGCCGTACGCCGCGGTCCCGCAGCGCCTCCGCCGCGCGGCGGGGATCGCTCTCGCCCACCGCCACCGCGCACTCCTCCTGGTTGCCGACCGCGACGGTGACGTGGTCGAGGGCCTTGTCCACCCAGTGCCGCGCGGCCTCCGGCGACTCCCAGAACATCGGCCGGTAGTCCAGGTCCAGGACGGTGATCCCATCGTGGGCCTCCAGGGCGGCGAGCGTGGCCGAACGGCTGGGCTCGTCGGACAGCCCGGTCACCGTCGCCCAGAAGAGCTTCGCCTCCCGGATGGCGTCGAGGTCGAGCTCGTCGCCGCGTATCTCCATGTCGGGGGCCTTCGGATACCGGTAGAAGTACAGGGGGAAATCATCCGGGGGGAATATCTCACAGAAGGCCAGGGGCGTGGGCAGCCCGGGTACGGGAGTGACGAAACGGTCGTCGACGCCGTAACCGCGCAGTGCCTGGTGGATGAAGCGCCCGAACGGGTCGTCGCCGGTCCGCGTGATCACGGCGGCGTTCCGGCCGTGGCGCGCCGCGGCGACCGCGACGTTGGTCGGGCTGCCGCCGAGGTACTTCCCGAACGACGTGACGTCCTCCAGCCGCAGGTTGATCTGCAGCGGGTAGATGTCGACGCTCACCCGCCCCATCGTGATGAGGTCGTCACTCACGCGGTCCCTCACTCCGAAGCCACCTTCTTCATGAACGCGACGCTGCGCAGGACGTCGCCGATGGGTCCGGCGCCCGGCCGCGGTTCGGCGCCGAGGATCGTGTCCTGCTCCATGACGTACCAGCCCGTGTAGCCCGCGGCGGTCAGTGCGCCGACGATGCCGGGGATGTCGATGTCGCCCGTGCCGAGTGGGCGGTAGACGCCCTCGCGTACGGCCGCGGTGTAGGTCAGGTCACCGGCCCGTACCCGGCCGGCCAGGGCCGCGTCGACGTCCTTGAGATGGACGTGCGCGATCCGGTCCGCCGCACTGCGCGCCAGCTCCAGCGGGTCGGTGCCGCCGATGAGCAGGTGCCCGGTGTCGAGGCACAGCGGGATCCGTGAGCCGGCCAGGACCCGGTCGACCTCTCCCGGCCCCTCCACGACGGTGCCGACGTGCGGGTGCAGGGTCGCGAGCACGCCGAGCCCGGCCGCGTGCGCGGCGATGCGGTCGAGGTTGGCCAGCAGGGTCCGCCAGCCGTCGTCGGTCAGGGCGGGCCGCTCGTCGTAGCCGTCCAGGCCGGTGGCTGCCGCCAGCACGAGCGTCCCGGCGTCGCCGAACCCGGCAAGGGCACTCCGTACGTCCGGGAGCGGGTCGCGGGCCGGATCGTGCAGGACCACCGGGACGAAGCCGCCGACCGCGCCCAGCCCGTAGGACTTCAGCAGCGCGGACCGCTCGCCCGGGTCGGCCGGCAGGAACCCGTCCGGCCCGAACTCCGTCGCGGCCAGGCCCGCGTCGCGCATCTCGGCGAGCACCCGCTCCGGGGACAGCTGGTGGCCCCAGCCCGGGACCTCGCACACGCCCCAGGAGATCGGCGCTCCCGCGATCCTCACCTGCGGACCTCCGCGATCGTCACGGCACGCGCCTCGCGGCGGGACCGCTCGCACGCCTCGGCGACGTAGAACGCCTCGAGTGCCTCCTGTGGCGGGCACGGGCTCTCCGCCTGCCCGGCCACGACCTGGAGGAAGACGCGCATCTCGGCGGTGTACGCGTCGCTGAAGCGTTCGAGGAAGCCGGTGCAGGGGGTGCCGTCCGCCAGCAGGTCGCCGTCGGCCAGGGTGAGCGGTGTGTGCTCGTTCAGGCCCGCGACCAGGCTGTCCTTGGCTCCCAGTGCCTCCAGGCGTACGTCGTAGCCGGCGGCGTTGTAACGCGTCTCGCAGATGATGGCGATCGTGCCGTCATCGAGGGTGAGCAGGGCGGCACCCGTGTCGACGTCGCCGCTCTCGGCGAAGTAGTCCTCGCCCTTGTTGGCGCCGACCGCCACGACCTGGACGACCTCGCGGCCGGTCACGAACCGGACACCGTCGATGTCGTGCACCGCGCAGTCACGGAAGATGCCGCCGGACACCGGGATGTAGCCGGCCGGCGGCGGCGCCGGGTCGAGCGTGCAGGAGCGGACCGTGTGGAGCCAGCCGAGCCGGCCCGCCGCCACGGCGTCCCGTACCGCGACGTGGCCCGCGTCGAAGCGGCGCTGGAAGCCGACCTGGACGGGGGAACCGGCGCGTTCGACCGCAGCCATCACTTGGAGCGTTCCAACAATATCTGGCGCGACGGGCTTCTCGCAGAACACCGGCATCTCCGTCTCCACCGCACGCGTCACCAGCTCCGCGTGGGCGTCGGTCGCGGCGGCCACGACGAGGCCGTCCAGGCCGGAGGTGAAGAGTTCGTCCACGGTGCTCGCCGCCTGCGCCGCATGCTTGGCGGCGAGCGCCCGCGCCCGGCCCGCATCGACGTCGGCGATCACCACTGACTCGACTTCGGGCAGGTCACGCAGGGTTTCGGCGTGCCGGGCCCCGATTCGCCCGGCTCCGGCGAGCCCGATTCTCATAGGGTCCTCCGCGGGTAGCGACATCTGCCATCTGCGTTACGAGCGGGTTAACTCGATGTTCCCGCAGTCTGCTTCGGGATCTCCGCGTATGTCAATGATTTGTAATGACATTAAGAGGTAATACCAAACTTAGTGAGCAACGCTAAGATCTCGACCAGCCGACTTGAGGATCCAGTGGTGCAGCGACCAGCACTGACCGTCGACCGGGGCAGCCCGGTCCCCCTCTACTTCCAGCTGGCGGAGCAGCTGGAGGCAGCGATCATCGCGGGCACGCTCGCCCCGGGCTCGCGGCTGGAGAACGAGGTCCAGCTGGCCGACCGGTGCGGGCTCTCCCGCCCGACCGTGCGCCAGGCCATCCAGCACCTGGTCGACAAGGGCCTGCTGGTACGCAAGCGCGGCGTCGGCACTCAGGTGGTGCAGGCGCACGTCAGGCGCCCGATCGAGCTCACGAGCCTGTACGACGACCTGGCCGCCGACCAGCGTTCGCCGCGGACCAGGGTGCTGGAGCTGGTCACGGTGCCCGCCGGCGACGACCTCGCCAAGGACCTCGGCCTGCCGCCCGGCACCGACGTCATCCGGTTGCGGCGGCTCCGGCTCAGCGACTCCGAGCCGCTCGCCCTGCTGACCAACCACCTGCCGACCGACATCGTGGAGCTGACCGTCGAGCGGCTCGAAGCGCACGGCCTCTACGAGACCCTGCGGGCGGCCGGGGTCAACCTGCGCATCGCGCACCAGACGATCGGCGCCCGCGGCGCCACGACGGCCGAGGCCGCACTCCTCGACGAACGCCGTGGCGTACCGCTGCTCACGATGACCCGCACCGCGTTCGACGACAAGGGCCGCGCCATCGAGTACGGCACCCACGTCTACCGCGCGAGCCGCTACTCCTTCACCCTCACTCTGGTCGAGCACTGATCGCCGCGGTCAGGAGTGGCGGGCCCGGTGCTGGCCGGGCTGCTGACCGTACTGGCCGGGCGGATCGTCGGGGACGTGCCGGCCATCCGGCCCGTCAGGCCTCTGGGGAAGGTCGACGGGCGAGAACGCGGACGGCGGCCGGTCGAACAGCTGGTTCCGGATCTCGAGGTCCTCCTTCGTGGGCCCGGTGATGACGGCGAGCAGCAGGACCGTGAGGATGATGAACGCGACGACGATGACGGGGACCATAAAGCCGATCGGGTCGACTCCGGTCACGGTCTCCGCGTCCGGCACCAGGCGTACGCGCAGCGCCTCCATGCCGGTGTAGTGCATGCCGCACACGGCGATGCCCATGATCAGTGCGGCGGCGGTGAGCGCTCCCGTGGTGCGCAGCGAGACGGTGAACCAGAGCGCCACCGTCGCGGCGACGATCGCGATCAGGAGAGACGCGACCACCAGCGGGATGCTGTAGCTGATCACGCCGTGAACGCGCATCCCGGCCATTCCCATGTAGTGCATCCCGGCGATCCCGACGCCGGTGAAGACCCCGCCCAGGATCACCTTGTTACGCGTGGGCTCGCCGTAGCCCACGATGAACAGCCCGCACCCGACCACGACCACGGCCACGACCGCGCTGCCGAGCGTGAGCGCGATGCCGTACCGCACCACGGAGCCGCTGACACCGAACCCCATCATGGCCGAGAAGTGCATCAGCCAGATGCCCGTCCCGCCGATCGCGACCGCGGCGAGCAGCAGCCAGCGGACGTGCTGCCCGGACGAGCGGAACTGCTGCGCCCGTACCGTGCAGAGGAGGCCGAACAGCGACCCGGTGACCGACGCCGCATAGGCGAGCACCGGGGTGAACCAACCCAAAGTGAAGTCATTCAGATGAGCCACGACCATTCCCCCAGCTCCGCCCCGACGTTTTCAGTCAGAGTGACAGGGTGGCCTCATCGATAATCGAAAACAAGGATTTAAACGGGACAAATTCACCACGCCACAAAGCATGACTTTCCGTAGTCAAAGGTTGACTGATGAGATTGCTGCCGGTGAAGTCGCTGGTCCTGGCCTCCCGCCCTCGCACGGGAATAGCCTCGGCGTCGTGCCGGTCCCCTTTCCGGCCCCTACATTTCGCGGGCGGTGGCAAATGTCCGTAAACCACGGCCCGGCGCAGCGGCCCGGTCACTCGCCGGTCTCGACGCGCCTTCTCGTCTGGCTCGTGGTTGCCTTCATCGCGGCGGGCTTCGGCACGCTGCTGCTCACCGGGCAGAACCATCACGCGGAGGCGAGAATCGCGTGCGAACGCTTCGTCAAACGCCGCCTGACGTCGGAGATCATCCATTTCTCCGGTGAGAAGGTGCGCGATCTGTCGGCGACCGAACACGTCGTCACCGGAACCGCCCGCGCCGCCGGCCTGCCGCCGAAGAGCTACACGTGCACGGTCAGCCACGCCGGGAACTCCTGGGTCCTGGGCGGCCTGGCCGGAGTGTGACCGTGCGGCCGCGGACGGCGCCTGCCGCCCGCGGCCCGGGGTCTGTAGGACAGCGGGACTTCGGAACAGACCCGGGGTCAGCGCTGGTCGAGCACCGCGTGCAGGAAGTCCTGGGTGCGCTGGTTCTCGGGAGCGCTGAAGATCTTCTCCGGCGTGCCCTCCTCGACGATCTGACCCTCGTCGAACATCAGCACGCGGTTGGAGACGTCACGCGCGAAGCCCATCTCGTGGGTCACGCAGAGCATGGTGATGTCGGTCTCGTTCGCGATGTCGCGCAGCACGTCCAGGACGCCCGCGACGAGTTCGGGGTCCAGCGCCGAGGTGACCTCGTCCAGCAGCAGGATCTTCGGCTGCATCGCGAGGGCACGGGCGATGGCGACGCGTTGCTGCTGCCCGCCGGACAGCCGGCTCGGGTGGGAGTCCGCCTTGTCCGCCAGGCCGACCAGGTCCAGCAGCCCGCGCGCCCGCTCGTTCGCCTCGTCCTTGGACAGGCCGAGGACGTGCGTCGGCGCCTCCGTGACGTTGCGCAGCACCGGCATGTTCGGGAACAGGTTGAACTGCTGGAACACCATCCCGATGTCGCTGCGGATGCCGCGCAGGTACCTCTCGTCGGCCGGCACGAGGCGGTCGCCGCGCTTCATGTGCGACAGGGAGCGGCCGTCCACGTAGATGATGCCGTCGTCCACCTTCTCCAGCGTCATCAGCAGCCGCAGGATCGTCGTCTTGCCCGATCCGCTCGGGCCGATGAGGGTGACGCGTTCGCCGGGAGCGACGGAGAAGTCCAGCTCGCGGAGGACGACGTTGTCGCCGAAGCGCTTCACGACCCCCTCGAACCGGATGCCGTCGGTCTCCCCCGCGCCGTCCTCCGGCAGCACGGCGTCGGCGGCGGGATCAGTTGTTGCCATAGCGGAACTCCAGGCGTCGCAGGAGGACTGAGGACAGGACGCTGACGATGACGAACAGCACCCCGACGATGGTGATCGGCTCGAGGAAGCGCAGGGACTTGGCGCCGACGTCGTACGCGCTGTGCAGCATCTCGGGCACCGTGATGGCCAGCAGCAGCGGCGAGTCCTTGAACATCGCGATGAGGTAGTTGCCCAGGGTCGGGATGACCTTGCGCACCGCCTGCGGCAGCACCACGCCGAACCAGACCCGGCGGCGCGGCAGGTTGAGCGCGGTGGCCGCCTCCCACTGCCCGACGGGTACGTCCGCGATGCCCGCCCTGTACACCTCGGAGGTGTAGGAGGAGTAGTGCAGGCCGAGGCCGACGACGCCGGTGACGAGCGCACTGAACGTCAGGCCCAGTGAGGGAAGCGCGAAGAACAGGAAGAACAGCTGCACCAGCAGCGGCGTGCTGCGGATGAACTCCACGACCCAGCGCACGACCTGGCTCACGATCCTGCTGGGCGAGCGCCGCAGGATGGCCCACACGAGGCCGAGGACCAGGGCCACCGCGTAGCCGAGCAGGGTCGCCTCGATGGTGACGACGAGCCCGCGCAGCAGGTCCGGGAGGATCTTCCCGGCGAAGTGCCAGTCCCAGATCATTTGGCCGCCCCCAGCGTCTCGAGGGGGGACCGCGCCTCGCGTCCCGGCCGCCGGCCGAGCATGATGTCGGTCCGGCGTTCGAGGTAGCGCACCAGGAGCTGCAGCACCTGCGCGATCACGAAGTACATCACCAGGATCACCAGGAACACCGCGGTGGTCTGGCCGGTGGACTGGCGGAGCTGCTGGGCGCGGAGCATCAGGTCGGCGATGGAGATCAGCGACACGATGGCGCTGCCCTTCATCAGCTCGATCAGCAGGTTGCCGAAGGGCGGCAGCATCAGCGCGACCGCCTGCGGCAGCAGGACCCGGCGCAGGCGCTGCGACGGCCGCATGTTCAGTGCGACCGTCGCCTCGTACTGCTCCCGGGGAACCGCCTTGACCGCGCCGCGCACCACCTCGGCGCCGTACGCGCCGACGTTGAGGCCGAGCGCGAGCACGGCGGCGACCATCGGCGCGAACCGCGCCCCGATGAGCGGCAGCGCGTAGAAGAACCAGTACATGAGCACGAGGGTCGCGGTGCCGCGGAAGAACTCCACGTAGATCCGGCCCAGCGCGCGCAGCCACGCGGACCGCGCGGTGCCGATGAGGCCGAACACGAAGGCGAGCACCAGCGCGAGCGCGCTCCCGTACAGCGTGAGCTGGACGGTCACCCACGCACCCCGTAGCAGCAGCGGATAGCTGCTGAGGACGTCCGACACCTCTGATCAGCCCTTGCAGAGCTCTGCCGCGGTGTGGCTGCCCGGCAGCTCTGCCTGACTGAACCCGAACGGCTTGATGATCGGCAGAAGGCGGTTGCTCTGCTTCAGCTCCGCGAGCTTTCCGTTGAAGGCGCTGACCAGGTCCGTGTCCGCCTTGCGGAACGCGAAGCCACCACCGCCGATCTGCTCCTTGCCGCCGATCACCGGCACGAACGCATCGGTGATCTCGTACGGGGCGCCGGCGTGCTTGGACAGCGTGTCGGCGAGGGAGATGCGGGTGAGCGCGATCGCGTCGATGCGCCCCGCCTTGAGGGCCTCGTACGCGCTGGGCTGGTCGGTGTAGGGCTTGACGTTGCTCTTCTTGACGCCGAGCTTGGTGGCGTAGCCCTCTTCGACCGCGCCGGTGAGCACGCCGAGCTTGATGTTCTGCTTGGCGGCGTCCTCGAAGCGCTTGATGCCCTTCGGGTTTCCCTTGGGCACCATGAACGCCGTCGTCCCGACGAAGTCCGGGTCGGCGAAGGCCACCTGGCCACATCGCTCGGGGGTGATGGACATGCCCGCGGCGACGGTGTCGAACCGGCGGGCCTGCAGGCCGCCGATCAGCCCGCCGAAGTCGACCTGGACGCCCCGGACGTCGGCGATGCCGAGCTCCTTGAAGATCACCCTTGCGAGTTCGGGTGCCTCACCGGTCAGCTTGCCGCTCTTGTCCGTGAAGCCGTACGGCGACTCGTTGGCGAAGCCGACCTGGATGTAGCCCTGCTGCTTGGCCTTGTCCAGCGTGCCGCCGCCGGTGCGCTCCTTGGCCGGGTCGGTCGTGGAGCACGCCGCCGCGAGGGGCACGGCGCCCGCCAGCACTGCGGCGGTACGGAGGAAGTCTCGTCGTGATGAGGTCATGGTCGATCTCCATGGTCCGGGGCCCGCCGTGGCCGCCCCGGACCCAAAGGTCCGGGGCGGCCACGGCGGATGTGGGGGATTGTCGGCTAGCCGACCGGCGTGAAGTCGCGGGCGGCGATGAATTCGGGACGGCGCGAAGGCGCGGCGAAGGGCTCCTCACAGGTGTTCTCGACGCTGTTGAAGACGATGAAGACGTTCGAGCGCGCGAACGGCGTGATGTTGCCGTTCGAGCCGTGCATGCAGTTGCAGTCGAACATCGTCGCTGAGCCGGCGGGACCGGTGAACAGGTCAATGCCGTGCTTGTTGGCCAGGATCGACAGGCTGTCGGGGTCGGGAGTACCGATCTCCTGACCGCGCAGCGACTCTTTGTAGTGGTCATCGGGAGTCTCGCCGACACATGAGACGAAAGTCCGATGTGATCCCGGCATGATCATCAGACCACCATTGTGGACGAAGTTCTCCGTCAGCGCGATGGAAATGCTCACCGCGCGCATCCGGGGCATGCCGTCTTCGGCGTGCCAGGTCTCGAAGTCCGAATGCCAGTAGAAGTCCTTGCCCTTGAAGCCCGGCTTGTAGTTGACGCGGCTCTGGTGGACGTAGACGTCCGAGCCGAGCAGCTGGCGGGCCCGGCCGACCACGCGCGGGTCGGTGACCAGCTCGGCGAAGACCTCACTGGTCTTGTGCACCTCGAAGATGGATCGGACCTCGTTCGATCCGCGCTCGGTCACGGTCCTGTCGTCGCGGAGTACGGCCTCGTCCTCGGACAGGCGGCGCAGCTCGGCGCGGTAGCGTTCGATCTCTTCGGCTCCGAGGAGCTCCTGTACCGAAAGGAAGCCCTTCTCGTCGAAGGAGGTGAGCGTGTCGGCGTCGATGGGCCCGTCGTCGGGGCCGCCGTACACGACCGGGTCCGTGCGGTACAGCAGGGCGGGTTCGCCGGCCTTACGGGTGGGATAGGGATCGCTGGGTCCGGGGCAGGGTTGTTCGATCATGCTCAGGCCTCCTCAGTGATCAGGGGATAGACGCCGTTCTCGTCATGCACCTCCCTGCCGGTGCAGGGTGGGTTGAAGACGCAGACGGTGCGCACGTCGGTGTGCGCGCGCACGGTGTGGTGCTCATGGCCGTCGAGGAGATACAGCGTCCCCGGCTCCAGGCGGTGTTTCTCACCGGTCTCCTGGTTGATGAGCTCGCCCTCACCCTCGATGCAGTAGACCCCCTCGATGTGGTTCGCGTACCACATGTGGGTCTCGGTGCCGGCGTACATCACGGTGTCGTGCATCGAGAAGCCGACCTTCTCGCTCGCCAGTACGAACCGGCGGCTCCGCCAGGTCGGTGCCTCGACGTCGCGTTCGGTTCCGCTGATCTCGCTCAGTGAGCGCACAATCATAGAAATCTCCTTTCGACCGAAATGCCGGGTCGTCTCAGGCGAGGACCGCGTCCACGGAGGCCGCGATGATGTCGAGCCCTTCCGCGAGCTCGTCGGAGGTCGTGGTGAGCGGCGGCAGCAGCTTCACGACCTCGCTCTCCGGACCGGACGTCTCCATCAGCAGGCGCCGTTCGAACGCCTGGGCGCACACCGCTGGCGCCGCCTCGGCGTCGGCGAAGACCAGGCCCTGGGCCAGTCCCCGGCCGCGGACGCCGTCGATGGCGTCGGGATGGGAGGCGGCGATCCGGCCGAGCGCCTCCTCGATCTGGTCGCCCTTGGTGAGGGTCTCCTTCTCCATGCCCTCGCCGGTCCAGAAGTCCATCGCCGCGGTGGCCGTGACGAACGCCGGGTTGGGGCCGCGGAACGTGCCGTTGTGCTCGCCCGGCTCCCACACGTCCAGCTCGGGCTTGAGCAGGGTGATCGCGAACGGCAGGCCGTAGCCGCTGAGCGACTTGGACAGGCAGACGATGTCGGGCACGATGCCGGCCTGCTCGAAGCTGAAGAACGGCCCCGTACGGCCGCAGCCCATCTGCACGTCGTCGACGATGAGCAGGATCTCGTGGCGTTCACAGAGGCCGGCCAGGCCGCGGAGCCATTCGGGGCTGGCGGCGTTCAGGCCGCCCTCGCCCTGGACGGTCTCCACGATGACCGCGGCCGGCACGTCCAGGCCGCTCCCGCTGTCCTCGAGGAGCCGCTCGAACAGCAGGAAGTCCGGGGTCCGCCCGTCGAGGTAGTTGTCGAACGGCATCGGCATGGTGTGGTTGAGCGCTATGCCCGCGCCATTGCGCTTCATCGAGTTGCCGGTGACGGCGAGGGCGCCGAGCGTCATGCCGTGGAACGCGTTGGTGAAGCTGACAACGGTCTCGCGGCCGGTGTACTTGCGGGCGAGCTTCAGCGCCGCCTCGACCGATGCCGCGCCCGCCGGGCCGGGAAACTGGATCCGATAGTCGAGTCCGCGGGGCGCCAGAATGACCTCCTGGAATGTCTCCAGGAAACTCCGCTTGGCGACCGTGTGCATGTCGAGGCTGTGCACGATGTTGTCGTCGGTCAGATAGCGGATCAGCCGCTCTTTGAGCTCGGGATGATTGTGGCCGTAGTTGAGGGTTCCGGCTCCGGCGAAGAAGTCCAGGAACGCGTTGCCGTCCTCGTCGTACAGGTGGCTGCCGGAGGCCTTGTGGAAGACCGCCGGCCATCCTCGGGAGTAACTTCGGACTTCGGATTCGAGCGACTCGAACACATCCATGCGTTTCACCTGTCTACTCGGGTGTCGTGGTTGTCCATTGGACCGATCCGATAGAGCTCCTCTGGCTGGTGGTCACCGGGGAACAGCTCCCCGGAAAGAAGTGGGGTGCGTCGCAGCTCGGCGCCGCGGTCACGGGCGAACGCGGCGAAGAGCCGGTCGGAGGCGGTGTTGTCCGGCGTCACCGTGGCCTCGACGAACCGGAAGCCCCGGTCGGCGAGAGCCGCGAGCATGCGGCCGGCCAGGCCGCGCCCCCTCCAGGCCGCGTCGACCGCGACCTGCCAGACGAAGAGCGTGCCGGGTTCCTCGGGACGGTCGAAGCCGGTGACGAAACCGCGGACCTCTCCGTCGGCCCGGGCGACCACGGAGGTCGCCGCGAAGTCGCGGCACCAGAGGAGGTAGCTGTAGGGAGAATTGAGGTCGAGTGTCTTCGAGTCGCGGGCGATGCGCCACAATTGGCGGCCGTCTTCAAGCCGGGGTGGTTTGAACGCCTCGTCCATGGTGATGGACGGGGAATGCGGCACAGATGGTCGTACTGGCGACATGGGTTACGAACTTAGCGAATCCGTAACCGCGCGCTGAGCTGCGATTCGGGTCACCATGTTTGAGATCGGAGTGCGCTGGGTATGCCGGACGGTTTTCGGATTTCCGGTACAGGTAAGGGCACGGGCCGAAAACCGGCGACGAGCGCCGAATCCGCGCCTGACCAGCGGCTACGCGCTCGATCTCCCGCGTTTCGGTGCCGCTTCGGCCGCGATGCCGATCATTGGCGGTCCCGTCGGGGAGGACCGTGAGGTCGTTAAATGATCAACATAGTTATTGAGATGTACATCACAGGTTCCGTTGCAAACCGATAACGGATTGTGAACGTCGGTGTAGAGCTTCCTATCACGGCGATGACGCCACGACTAGTTTGAGATCATGCGCGTACTGGTCACCGGGGCGTCGGGATTCATCGGATCGCACGCGGTGAAGTCGCTCATCGCCCTGGGGCACCGGCCGCGCCTTCTCGTCCGTGATCCGGTCCGCGCCGCCAGGGTCCTCGGAGAGCTCGGGGTGCCCGTCGAGGCGACCGAGATGTGCCAGGGAGACATGCTCGACGAGGCGGCCGTCTCGCGCGCGCTCGACGGCTGCGACGCGATGATCCACTCGGCTGCCGCCCTCGGGGTGACCGACCGGCGTACCGACCTGGTCGAGGTGAACGTCGCCGGCACCCGGAACCTGGTGGGCGGCGCCGTCGCCCGTGGCCTGGACCCGGTGATCTACATCTCCACGATCGCGGTCTTCGTGCCGCCCGTCGAACCCGTGATCACCTCCGCCTCGCCGCTGGCGAATCCGCGGACGGCCTACGGACGTTCGAAGATCGAGGCGGAGCGCTACGTACGCGGCCTGCAGGACGACGGCGCGCCGGTGACCACCTTCTACTTCTCCGGGGTGATCGGGCCGCACCAGCCGAACCTGGACACCTTTTCGCTGGGCCTGGTCTCCATGCTGAAGACCGCCTGGCCGATCACGCGCGGCGGCGTGTCCCTGCTCGACGTCCGCGACGTCGGCGACGCGCTGGCCCGCGGCGTGCGTCCGGGCGAGGGCGCCCGGCGCATGGTCCTCGGCGGGCACTACTCCACCTGGCCGCGGCTCGCCGACATCTGCGACGCGGTGACCGGAGCGCACACGCGCCGAATTCCCGTGCCCGCCCGCGCCCTGCTCGCGATCGGTACTCTTCTGGACGTCGCGAAGCGCGTGCACGGCTTCGGCTATCCGCTGACACGGGACGCGGCCGAGTTGGTCGTGACGCTCGTCCCCTCGGACGACGCCGACACTCTCGACACGCTCGGCCTGACGCTCCGGCCGCTGGAGGAGAGCCTGGCGGACACCGTGCGCTGGCTCGTGGCCGCAGGACACCTCCGCCCGTCCAAGGCGGGGCGGCTCGCCCCGTAGAGGAGCACGTTGATGTCGAGGATGCTGCAGACGGTGCTCACACCGGTCGCACGGCGGCTGGCCGGCGCCCCCTGGTTCGCCAGGATCGGCCCCAAGGTCGTACCCCCGCTGGACCGCGCACTGCACCGGGTCTCGGGTGGGCGCCTGCTGCTGCCGCAGCTCGTGCTGCCCAGCATGGTGCTCACGACCACGGGGAGCCGTACCAGCCTGCCCCGGCAGACGCCGCTGGTGTGCATGCCCGAGGACGACGGCTCGTTCGTCGTCGTGGGCAGCAACTTCGGCCGCGACCACCACCCTGCGTGGACGGGAAACCTCCTGCACCATCCGGAGGCGGAGGTCAGCTACCGGGGCCGCAGCATCCCGGTCACCGCAGAGCTGGTGGAAGGCGCCGAACGCACCGAGATGTGGCCGCGGCTGGTCCAGGTCTGGTCGGTGTTCGACACCTACGTCGCACGCGCGGACCGCGAACTGCGCGTCTTCCGGCTCACCCCGTCCTGACCCGGCGGCTCAGCCGCTCGCCTTGGGTGACGGGGTCGGCGGCACGGGTGTCGCGGGCTGGACCGGCTGGTTGGGCTGGGGTATCCCGCGCCGGAACTGCGGCACGCGGTTCGGCTGCTGTCCCCGGTACCGCGGTACGCGGAATCCGGGTGCGCCGCGCTGCATGCCACGCTGGAAGAGCACCGGGCCCGTATGGTCGTGCCCGTCGTCGCTGAACGCGGCCACGATCCCGCCGCCGACCAGACCGCCGACCAGACCCGCCACGATGGCGACGGCACCCATCCGCACGCCCGCGTTCGCGGACCAGCGGCGGAACCTGCCGGGCCCTGCCGGCGCCGGGGCCGCGTACGGGGCCGTGCCTCCGGGCGGTGGGGGCGGTGGCGGCGGTGC
>DASQPY010000144.1:0-6499 GCA_035643735.1 Actinoallomurus sp.
GTGGCGGAGCACACCCACGTCCCGGTCGACCAGGACACCCCCTCTGACCTGCCACGTTTCTACTTCCGGACGCTGGACCCGTTCGTGACGCTCACCGCGGCCGGGGTCACCACCGAGCGGCTCGAGGTCGGCACCGGCATCGCCCTGATCAACCAGCGCGACCCGATCCACCTCGCCAAGGAGACCGCGTCCCTCGACGTGGTCACCGGCGGCCGCGCCGTGCTCGGCATCGGCGCCGGCTGGAGCCGTCAGGAGATGCTGAACCACGGCACGGACCCGAAGACCCGGGTGGCCCGCATGCGGGAGTACGTCCTGGCGATCCGGGCGATCTGGGACAACGACGAGGCCGAGTTCCACGGTGACTTCGTCGGCTTCGACCCGATCTACTCCTGGCCGAAGCCGGTCCGCCGGCCACCGATCCTGATCGGCGGCTGGGGCCCGACCACCCTGGACCGCGTCATCGAGTACGGCGACGGCCGGCTGCCGGACGTGGGAGGCGCTCACGACGGCCTCGCCGAGGCGGTGGCCGACCTGCGGGCCCGCGCGGGGTGGCACGTGCCGGTCATCGCCTATGCCGCCCCCGCAGGGGCGGACACGGTCGAACGGCTGACCCTGGCGGGCGTGGACGAGATCCTGTTCTACCTGCCGACCGAGCCGGCGGCCCAGACCCTCGAGCGCCTCGACACCTTCGCCCGCCTGATCGCATAGCCACCGATGCGACCACGGGACCCGGCGGGTCCGTTGGCTGACCAGGGCCCGTCTCGAAGTCCCGCTGCCCGGCCGCTCGCTACGGACGGGGACCCC
Organism: Actinoallomurus sp.; assembly: GCA_035643735.1. Lineage (GTDB taxonomy): Bacteria > Actinomycetota > Actinomycetes > Streptosporangiales > Streptosporangiaceae > Actinoallomurus. The sequence goes on from DASQPY010000144.1 coordinate 805, forward strand.
GAGACAGGCCCTAGGCTCAGGGCCGTGCATGAGTTTCCGTGGAGCGAAGGTTCCGCCACCGGCGTCGGCTCCTATCCCGGCGAAGACCCGGCCGAAGCGCTCCGGGTCGTGTTCGGCGAACTGCCGGACCTGCCGCATCTGCCGGAGCTTCCCGCCCGCGGTCCCGGGGCGGACATGATCGCTCGTACCGCCGGGCTGCTCGTCGACCTCGCCGTCGGCCTTCAGCCCTCGGGGTGGCGGTTCGCCGACCACCCTGGCCGCGACACCTCTCGTACCCGCGCCTACCTCGCCCAGGATCTCGACACTCTGGAGGAGCTCGCGGCCGACGCCGAAGGGCCGGTCAAGATCCAGGTGGCCGGCCCGTGGACCCTCGCCGCGTCCATCGAGATGAGGAGCGGTGAGCGCGCGCTCGCCGATCCCGGGGCGGTACGCGACCTGGCGGCCTCGCTCGCCGAAGGGGTGGCGGCGCACGTCCAGGACGTACGGCGGCGGCTGCCGCGCGCGACCGTGCTCCTGCAACTGGACGAACCCTCCCTGCCCGGGGTACTGGACGGCAGCGTGCCCACCGCGAGCGGCTTCTCCCGTATCCGCTCCGTCGAGGCGCCCCACGCCGAGGAGCGGCTGCGGCACGTCATCGAGGCGGCCGGGGCCTTCCCGATCGTGCACTGCTGCGCCCGCCGCGTCCCGTACGCCCTGCTCCGCGCGGCCGGCGCCAAGGCCATCTCGGTGGACGCCTCCCTGATCCGCGACGAGGACGCGATCGGCGAGGCCGTCGAGGCGGGCACCGGCTTCCTCATGGGCGTCGTCCCCGGACGCGACACCCGTCTGCCGACCCCGGCGAAGTCCGTCGCGCCGGTGCGCGAGCTGTGGCGTCGCCTCGGCCTCTCACCCCGTTCGCTCGCCGCGTCAGTGGTCCTCACCCCGACCTGCGGCCTGGCCGGCGCCACCCCGGCATACGCCCGCGGCGTCCTGAAGCACTGCCGCGAGGCCGGCCGGATCCTGCGCGAGTCCGCCGAGGACTGACCACCCGCGGCCCCGCCGTACGCCTGACGCGGCCAGGCCCGGATATCGGGCGCGCCGCAGGTCAAAGTGTCAGAGCCACGCGAGAGACTACGATTTAGTACTCGCACGGCAGGGGAGACAGACGTGGCGACAGGCATACCCGATGAGGCTCGGCAGCGTCACGGCGAGCTGAGCCAGGAGCTCGACGACGCCAACTACCGTTACTACGTTCTCGACTCGCCGACGATCAGCGACGCGGACTACGACCGCCTGATGCGGGAGCTCCAGGAGCTTGAGGACGAGCATCCCGAGCTGATCACGCCGGACTCGCCGACGCAGAAGGTCGGATCGCCGATCACGACCGAGTTCGACACGGTCGAGCATCTCGAACGCATGCAGAGCCTCGACAACGCGTTCAGCACCGACGAACTGTCCGCCTGGGTGACGCGCGCGGAGAGAGAGGTCGGCACGCTCGCCTCGTTCCTGTGCGAGCTCAAGATCGACGGGCTGGCGGTCAACCTGACCTACGAGCAGGGCCGGCTCGTCCGCGGTGCGACGCGCGGTGACGGGCGCACTGGTGAGGACATCACCAACAACATCCGCACCATCGAGGCCATCCCGACCCGGCTCACGGGGGACGGCATCCCCGACGTGCTGGAGGTGCGCGGCGAGGTCTACCTCCCGGTCGAGGCGTTCGAAAAGCTCAACGAAAGCCTGGTCGACGCGGGCAAGGCACCGTTCGCCAATCCGCGCAACGGGGCGGCGGGCTCGCTGCGGCAGAAGGACCCGCGCGTCACCGCCAAGCGCCCGCTCAACATGATCGTGCACGGCTTCGGCACGTGGACCGGTGGCACGCGGCCGAAGAGCCAGTCCCATGCGTACGAGGTGATGCGGTCGTTCGGCCTGCCGGTGAGCGACCGCTACACGGTCGTCGACGGGCTCGACGAAGTACGGCGCTACATCGAGCACTACGGCGAAAACCGGCATGAGCCCGCGTACGAGATCGACGGTGTCGTGGTCAAGGTCGACCAGCTCACGCTGCAGCGGCGCCTCGGGTCCACGAGCCGCTGGCCGCGCTGGGCGATCGCCTGGAAGTACCCGCCGCAGGAGGTCAACACGCGGCTCCTCGACATCCGCGTCGGTGTCGGCCGCACCGGGCGGGTGACGCCGTACGGCGTGATGGAGCCGATCAAGGTCGCGGGTTCCACGGTCGCGTACGCCACGCTGCACAACGCCGACGAGGTGCGGCGCAAGGGCGTGAAGATCGGCGACATGGTCGTGCTGCGCAAGGCCGGCGACGTCATCCCCGAGATCGTCGGTCCCGTCGCCGACCTGAGAGACGGCAACGAGCGCGACTTCGCGATGCCGACCCACTGCCCCGAGTGCGACACCGAGCTGCGGGCGGAGAAGGAGGGCGACGTCGACATCCGCTGCCCCAACGCCCGTAACTGTCCCGCCCAGCTTCGCGAGCGCCTCTACTTCGTGGCCGGCCGCGGGGCCTTCGACATCGAGGCGCTCGGCTACGTCGCGGCGACCGCGCTGACCCAGCCGCTGGAGCCCGAGGAGCCGCCGGTCAAGAACGAGGGCGACCTGTTCCACCTGGACATCGACGAGCTGAAAAAGATCAAGTCCGTCGTACGCGAGCAGCGCACCGGCCTGCCCAAGATCGATCCCAAGAACGGGGAGGAGAAGGTCGTCACCTTCTTCGCCACCAAGGCGGGAGAGCCCAAGAAGACGGTGGACAAGCTCTTCGAGGAGCTGGAGAAGGCCAAGCGGCAGCCGCTCTGGCGGGTCCTGGTAGCGCTCTCGATCAGGCATGTCGGGCCGACGGCCGCGCAGGCCCTGGCGCGGGAGTTCCGGTCGATGGACCGCATCATCGAGGCGTCGGAGGAGGAGCTCACCGCGGTCGATGACGTGGGGCCGACGATCGCGGCCTCGGTCAAGGACTGGTTCGAGGTGGACTGGCACCGCGAGATCGTCGAAAAGTGGCGCGCGGCCGGCGTGCGTATGGAGGACGAGGGCAGCGAGGGACCGCGGCCGCTCGAAGGCGTCAGTGTGGTGATCACCGGATCGCTGGAGGGCTACAGCCGCGACTCGGCCACCGCCGCCGTGCAGGCGCTCGGTGGCAAGGTGTCAAGCTCGGTGTCTAAAAAGACCGGATTTGTGGTGTTCGGGGACAGTCCAGGGTCTAAATACGACAAAGCGGTCAAGCTCGGCGTGCCTCTTCTGGACGACGCGGGATTCGCCGTTCTGCTCGAAAAAGGGCCGGATGCGGCCACTGAGGTGGCGGTCACTTCCGAGGGATGACAGGCAGTCAGTTCTTCGCTTTCTGACCTGCGACAACATACCGTGCGGTATCGTCTGGTTACTGACGAGCCGATCAACCGTAGATTTCGGACGTAACGGAACGTGCCCAACCGGTTTCGCGAAGTTGCCCGAACGTCGTAGTCTCCCCTCAGCACCACCTGTGTCCGTCCAAACACCACCGCACTCGTCTAAGGCGGAACGTTTGGTGTAACCCCTCGAGGACGTGATGAAGGACCCGAACAACACGCGTGACACGGTCCCTCGGCGCGGATCGCCGTTGTGGGTCTACATCGCCTGTGTCACTTCGGTCGGTGTCGCGGCCCTCGCCGCCTCGGTCGCCTTCCTCGACGGCGACGACCTGCGAGAGCTGGTTCGTAACCCACTTTTCTGGATCCTGGCCGCCCTCATCGTCCTCGGCGAGCTCAAGCCGATCGTCACACCCGGCTCCACCGAAACCACCGGCGCCACCATCTCGACCACCCTCACCTTTGCCACCATGCTCTATGCGGGCCTTCCCACGGCCCTGCTGTTGCAGGCGATCGCCACCGTGGCCAGCGGCATCCTGCGCCGCCATGCCGTCCATCGCAACGCGTTCAACGTCGGGCAGTACACCCTGAGCTTCACGGCCTCCGGGCTCACGCTGCTGGTCTTCGGCATCACGGCCTCGCCGAGTCACGTGTGGATCCTCCAGGGCACCGACCTGCTGCCGCTGGCGCTGGCCGGCATGGTGTACTTCCTGGTCAACTCGCTGCTGGTGAACGCCGCGATCGCCTTCCACGAGCGCGGTTCGATGATCAAGGCGATGCGGTGGAACCTCGGCCTCCAGCTCCTCGTGCACAGCGCCCTGCTGGGGCTGGCCCCGCTCGTCGCGGTCGCGATGAGCCGGTCCGCGGCGTTCGTTCCGCTGTTCGTGCTGCCGTTCATCGCGGTCTACCTCAACGCCTCGGTCTCGCTCAGCCGCGAACACCAGGCCCTGCACGACGCTCTCACCGGGCTGCCCAACCGCAAGCTGCTGATCGTCCGTACCGAGGAGGCGCTGGCCCAGGCACGTCACCGGGCCGAGCGCAGGGCGGTGCAGGGACGTGAGACCGACGAGGAGGAGCCGCAGCAGCGCGTCGGTCTCTTCCTGCTGGACCTGGACCGGTTCAAAGAGGTCAACGACACGCTCGGGCACCCCACCGGCGACCGGCTGCTGCAGCTCGTCGCGCACCGGCTGACCCACAGCGTGCGGCCCGGTGACCTCGTCGCGCGGCTCGGCGGGGATGAGTTCGCCGTGCTGCTGCCCTCCGTACGCGACGCCCGCGCAGCGCGCGAGGTGGCGGCCCGGCTGCGGGCCGCGCTGGGCGAACCGGTCCGGCTCGACGGCAACTCCTTCGACCTCGACGGCAGCGTCGGCATCGCGCTCCATCCCGACCACGCGCCCGACTTCGAGCTGCTGCTGCAGCGCGCCGACGTCGCGATGTACGTGGCGAAGGAGAGTCGTACCGGAGTGGAGGTCTATTCATCCGACCGCGACCGGAACTCCCCGGAGCGGCTGGGCCGCCAGGGGGAGCTGCGCCGGGCCATCGACCGCGGCGAGCTGGAGCTGCACTACCAGCCCAAGATCTTCCTTGAGGACGGCCGCCCGGCCGGCATGGAGGCGCTGCTGCGCTGGCGGCATCCCACCAAGGGCCTGCTCACCCCGGATCAGTTCCTTCCGATCGCCGAGCAGACCTACCTCATGCGCGGTATCACGGGCTTCGTCGTCGGATCCGCCCTCGCGCAGGTGGCCGAGTGGTGGAAGGCCGGGCTGCAGATCCAGGTCGCCATCAACGCCTCAGGACGTGACCTCCTCGACTCGACGCTCACCGAGACCATCGCCTCGGCTCTGCTGCGGCACTCGGTGCCACCGCACGCGCTCCAGCTCGAGATCACCGAGCGGATCCTGATGACCGAGCCGGCCTACGCCGCCGACACCGTGGCCGCGCTGGCCAAGCTGGGCATACCCCTGAGCCTGGACGACTTCGGCACGGGCTACTCCTCGCTCGTACGCCTGAGGAGCCTCCCGGTGGAGGAAATCAAGATCGACTCCTCGTTCGTGGGGCGGCTGTGCGACACGGGCGACGACGCGGTGATCGTCCAGTCCATCGTGGACCTCGTCCACACGCTCGGGCTGCGGTCGGTCGCCGAAGGCGTCGAGAACGCCGGGACGGCCAACCTGCTGCGCAAGATGGGCTGCGACGCCGCCCAGGGCTACCACTTCCGGCCGCCGATGACGGCCGCCGACGCGACCGTCTGGCTGCGCGAACGCTCACATCAGCTGGCCGCACCGGAAGAGGCCGCCTGCTGACGATCATCGCTGGGTAAACCGGTCGGTGCGGGTGCGCTCGGCCCTCTAGGATTGAAG
>DASQPY010000145.1:0-6091 GCA_035643735.1 Actinoallomurus sp.
CGTGATAGGCGACGAGGATCCGGGGCGCGTGTTGTCCTCCATCGAGGAACAGCTCGGCTTCGCCGACCTGGTGATCACCTCGGGCGGGGTCAGCATGGGCGCCCGCGACGTGGTCAAGGAGGTGCTGTCCGGCCTCGGCACGATGAAGTTCGACAAGGTCGCGATGCGGCCGGGCAAGCCCCAGGGCTTCGGCCTGCTCGACGACCGCACCCCGGTGTTCACCCTGCCCGGCAACCCGGTCAGCGCCTACGTGTCCTTCCAGATCTTCGTACGGCCCGCGCTGCGCGCCCTGCAGGGCCTGCCGCCCGATCCGCTGCCCACGGTCGAAGCGCGGGTGACCGAGCCGGTGAGGTCGCCGTCGGGGCTGCGCCACTTTCTCCGCGGTGCGCTGGAGTACCGCGACGGGGTCTACCACGTGAGCCCGGCGGAGGGGCAGGGATCCCACCAGATCTTCTCGCTGGCCTCGTCCGACTGCCTGATGGTGGTGGCCGAGGACGTCACGGAGCTGGCGGCGGGCGATCCGGTCGACGTCATGGTGCTGCCATGACCTCTTCCGGGGAGTTCTCCCACCTCGACGAGGCCGGCGCGGCCCGCATGGTCGACGTCTCGGCCAAGGACGTGTCGGCGCGTACGGCGACGGCGACCGGCTTCGTACGACTGTCGGCCGAGTGCGTCGCGGTCCTGCGTGCCGGGAACGTCCCCAAGGGCGACGCGCTCGCGGTGGCCCGCATCGCGGGGATCCAGGCGGCCAAGCGCACCCCGGACCTCATCCCGCTCTGCCACCCGATCGCGATCCACGGCGTCAAGGTCGACCTGACCGTACGGGACGACGGCGTACGCATCGAGGCCCAGGTGCGCACCGCGGACCGCACCGGGGTCGAGATGGAGGCGCTCACCTGTGTGTCGGTGACCGCCCTCGCCCTGATCGACATGGTCAAGGCGGTCGACCCGGCCGCGGTCATCACCGACGTACGCGTGGAGAAGAAGACCGGCGGCAAGACCGGTCTGTGGCGACGTCCCGTGGAGGACACATGATCCGGGCCCTGGCGGTCACCGTGTCGAACCGCGCGTCGGCCGGTGTCTATGAGGACACCTCCGGGCCGGTGCTCGTCTCCTGGCTGCGCGAGCTCGGTTTCTCGGTGGACGAGCCGGTCGTGATCCCCGATGGCGAGCGGGTCGAGGAGGTCCTGCGGGACGCGGTCGCGGAGGGATATCAGGTGGTCGTGACCAGCGGCGGCACCGGGCTCACCCCGATGGACCTGACCCCGGAGATGACCCGGCGCGTGATCGAGTACGAGGTGCCCGGCATCGCCGAGGCCATCCGCCTGACCAACCGGGACAAGGTGCCGACGGCCGTCCTGTCCCGCGGCCTCGCGGGCGTGGCGGGCCGCACGCTGATCGTCAACCTTCCCGGCTCACGTGGGGGAGTCAAGGACGGCATGGACGTGCTCGCGGGCGTTCTGCGGCACGCGGTCGACCAGATCGCCGGCGGCGACCACCCACGTACCCCCTGACCGAACCCCTCCGCGGCAGGCCGGGATCGGCCTGGGATGGCGCGGGACGGGTTCGGGGGGAATCATGGAGGGGTGGATCGCATGAGGGGTTGGCCCGCCACAATGGCCGAGGGCCCCGTCGGGCTCCGGCCGTTGCGTCTGCGTGACGCCTCCATCTGGCGGGAGGTACGGATCCGCAACGCCGAATGGCTGCGCCCCTGGGAGCCGACCAACCCGGAGACGCCGCTGTTCCGCACCGGCATCGGCCCGTACCTCGGGATGGCCCAGACGATGCGCCGTGAGGCGCGCCAAGGGCTCGCGCTGCCCTGGGTGGTCACCTACGAGGGCGACTTCGTCGGGCAGCTGACCATCGGCGCGATCGTGTGGGGCTCCGCACGGTCAGCGCAGATCGGTTACTGGGTCGACAAGATTGTCGCCGGCCGGGGCGTGATGCCGACCGCCGTGGCCCTCGCCGTCGACCACTGTTTCTTCAACGTCGGCCTCCACCGGGTCGAGGCGAACATTCGCCCGGAGAACTCCGCGAGCCGCCGCGTCGTGGAAAAGCTCGGTTTCCGGGAGGAGGGCGTCCGGCAGCGCCATCTGCACATCGACGGCGCCTGGAGAGATCACATTTGCTACGCCCTGACCACCGAAGATGTACCCGGCGGCCTCATGTCCCGCTGGCGGGCGAGCACACGGCAGGCTTTCCCCCGCTGACCCGGCGAATCGCAAAAGCTTGGCAAGCCGCTGTTTGTGTACGGCCCTATCTCGCGACACACCGCCCTTAATGCTCGTCAACCACTGACTGTGGGTCTTAGCGTGCGGGACGTGAGCGCGCGCGTATCCAAGGTCGGCGCGGGCCTGGACGCGGCTGGGGGGAGGACTGATGAGCAGTGCAGTCCTCTATCTGGCGATCGTAGCGGTGTGGGGCATCGTCCTGGTGCCGATGTGGCTGCGCCGCGACGGCGAGGGCATCGGCCGGCTGCTCCACCGCCGCCAGGAAACCGCTGGTGATGCCATCGTCGACGAGAACGATGACGATGTCGTGTTCGAGGAGCCTGGTGAGGCGGAGTACGCGGAGCCCGCTCCGGCGCCCGTGGAGCCTGGGCGCGTGGAGCCTGGGCCTGTGGGGCCTGGGCTTGTGGGGCCTGGGCGGGCGGAGTCGGTGCGCCGGCGCCGCGTCACCCGTGGCGCCGTCATAGCGCGCCGCCGCCGCCGTACGCTGGGCCTGAGCCTGCTGACCCTGACCGCGGTCGCCGTGACGGCGTTCCAGGTCGCACCGTGGTGGTTCGTGGTCCCGCCGGTCGTCCTGCTGGGCGGCCACCTGTCGCTGCTGCGCGTCGCGGTGAGCATGGACCAGGCCCGCCGCGCCGAACTCCGCCGCGTCAACGCCCTCCGCGCCGCCCAGGCCCGCCACATCCGCGCCGAACGCGAGGCCCAGGAGGCGGCAGAGGCGGCGACCCGGACGGCCGAGGTGATCGAACTCCCCGGCCTCCAGCAGGAGGAGGTCTACGACCAGTACACCGACCTCCGCGCCGTCGGCGACTGAGACGTGCCCGGGCCCGAGCGTGGGTCCGGGCCAGGGTCCGGGGAGACCCGAGCCCCGGCGGCGCCGCCCAGGCGCGCGAGGAGTCCTCAATGTTTGCTAGCCTTACTGCGTCCTTGGGGCTGTAGCGCAGTCCGGTAGCGCACCTCGTTCGCATCGAGGGGGTCAGGGGTTCAAATCCCCTCAGCTCCACTGGTGTTTTCGGGGGGGCGACCCCCCGAGCCCCCCGATGTGGGGGGCTTCCGCCCCCCACGCCCCCCGCGGGCTGGGGTCGGCGGGAAAGCCTCTGGATTTGCCCAAGGTGATGTCTTTGACATCGAGCGTAGGGCCTGCCGCCGTATCGCGGTCAGGCCCTTCTCGTTTTTGGGCGTGCGCCCCGCCGCTGCTACGAGGCTTCAGTGCGTTTCACTCGCGGTAGGTTCCGCCGCGGTTTCGCAAGGTGGCGTGCTTGGCGACCATGCGGCGCATGGCGCCGTAGCTGCAGTCGAATTTCTCGGCGACCCCGCTTCCCCGTGGCCGCCGCGGGATTCGGGGGTTTCCCGCGATGACCACAGCGCGCTCAGGGCCGGGAGCCTTGTTCCGGCTCGTCACATCCGCACGACTGGGGATGCCGAACGGGTAGCCGGCTCGGCGTCGAGGTCGCCGACGAGGAAGCCGAAGGTGAACGAGTGGTACCCCGTCTCGGTCCCGGGTCGCCACCGCGGTTCGGCGTCAGCACCCAGCCGCGCTCATCGACCAGCACGGCGTGCGCCGTCTGCCTCGGGCGCCCTCGACGTTCGTTGGCATCGAGTCAGTGGGGGATGCCGGCGATGATGTGCCGGGCGCCCTTGCGGGTCAGCGTCGCGGCCACGGTGGCGCCGAGCTCCGGCGCGCGGTCGGGCTTGTCCCACTCGTGCGCGTAGGCGAACTGGCCGCCTTCGCTCGTGAACACCATCCCGATCAGCGACAGCTGACCGTCCGCCGTGGTGGTGCAGTGGCCGGCGATCGGGGAGTTACAGTGCCCCTGGAGGCCGTGCAGCATCGTCCGTTCCGCGGTGATGTGGATGCGGGTCTCCTCATCATCGAGCAGCCGCAGCAGCTCGGCGATGCCTGAGTCGGCGGTGCGGCACTGGATGCCGAGCACGCCGGCGCCCACGGCAGGGCACATGACATCCAGCGGCAGTATCTGACTGACGCGGTTGTCCATGCCGATACGGCGTAGACCTGCGCGAGCCAGGATCATCGCGTCGAACCGGCCTTCGGCGTCGAAGCGGGCGAGACGGGAGTTGACGTTGCCGCGGATGCGGTCGACGTGCAGGTCCGGGCGGGCGCGCAGTATCTGCGCCTTGCGTCGTACGGCCGAGGTCGCGATCCGGCTGCCGGGCGGCAGGTCGTCCAGGCTCGTGTGCCGGGATCCGGCGGGGAAGACGACGACGTCGTGGACGTCCTCGCGCGGCAGATACGCGGCGAAGGCCGTGCCCTCGGGCAGCGGGATGTCTCCGGGGACGTCTTTCATGCAGTGCACGGCGATATCGACCTCACCTGAGAGAAGGTGCCGGTCGATCTCCTTCAAAAACGCGCCCTTGCCACCGAGCTCGGCGAGGTCGCCCTGCCAGCGGTCCCCGGAGGTCTGGATGCCGACGAGTTCGACCTGAAGGTTCTCGACGCGTTTGAGGAGCAGATCGCGAACGTGTTCGGCCTGAGCCATGGCCATCGGTGAGGTACGCGATCCGACGCGGACGCGGAGTTCGGGAAGCACCCGACCAAAGTAGGCCACCCTCGGTCCATTTACGTGCCGTTGTCCCATCAGCGCCCGATTCGGGACGCGGCGTCATGGCGAGCGTCACTGCTGCCTTCCACATCCCGAGGGGCAGATCAGGGCGGCGTCCATGGCGGGATCAGCACGGGACGAGCAGTACAGAGCGGTGGTGAGTACCGCCGTTGTTGCGTGCCGGCGTCAGCGGCGTGCTGCCCAGGTCGACGGCGCCGCCGCTTTTGCGTTGTTCGGCCGGTGTATGGCGATGACCGGCGCGAACGGTTCTCCCGGCCGCCGTGATCTCGACCTGACGTCGGCGACACGCTCGACGAGCGGTACCGGACGCAGCGTCGACGAGCTCCAGAGCGTCCTCGACGCGACGCGCGTTCCCAGGAAGTGAGGCGTCCGTCTTCACCCTGGCCATGGGCGTAGATCGATCGCCCGTGTCGAGTAAAGGTCGCACAAAGCGCGAGATAACCCTGTTTTTGGTGATTGATCTACGGGCAAGCTAGGCGATGGAGTCTGCACTCTCCGCGGTCGATAGACGACGACGCGATGATCAAATCCAGCCAGCTCCCTCCACGTGGATAAAAAACCCGGTCAGCCCACGCTGGCCAAATGTCCTTAGGAGGTCACTTCCGTGAGAACACAGAAGCGCATGGCCGTTGCTCTGTCCGTTGCCTCGATCTTCGCAGGGGGGACCGCGCTCGCGGCAGGCGCGGCCACCGCATCGACACCCACCGCGAGTAGGAATAGCGCCGTCACACGTCAGGGTGCGGCAGCCGGCACACTCGGCACCACGAACCTGCGCGAACGGTGCCGTTGGGTCAACGGGCGCAGGGTATGCGACTACGGCCGGGACCGCGGCCGGGACCGAAGCCGAGACTGGAACCGCGGCCGAGACCGAGATCGGGACCGGGGATGGGATCGAAGCCGGGATCGAGGCCGGGACCGGGGCCGGGGATGGGACCGAGGCCGGGGCCGGGACTGGAACGACTGACGGGCGGAAGCGATAGAGATCGCTCGAAAATCGGCTCCCCCTCCTCAAACGAGGGGGAGTTCCCGTCTCACTTCACCGGTCAGGCGAAGGCGTTTAGCCGGAAGAAGATTTCGGGCACGCTTGCGTAATGTACGTGACCTGCACAAACGGGGTGACACCGTGAAGGGGAGCGGGGGCCCGTACATCCGGATCCCAGAGGTTGGGCTATTGCTCCCAGCGCGTCGAAGGGCCGCCGACGTTGCGCGTGGCGCTGGTCCTCCGTCTTCACGGTTGGCCAGATCGGGCAGGACATTTACTCCCATGTCGCAGAGAGGGCA
>DASQPY010000146.1:0-4309 GCA_035643735.1 Actinoallomurus sp.
TTCCCGGGCGCGGCCGCCGTGGTGACCCATGCCGGCCACGGCACGGTGGCGGCGGCCATGCGGCACCGTGTGCCGGTCGTCGGCCTGCCCAACCCGGCCGCCGACCAGCCGGCACTGGCCGCACACCTCGCCGAGCGGGGCGCGGGGATCGCACTCGATGGGGAACGAGCCACGCCGGCAGAGATTCGCGCCGCCGTCGACAAGGTGCTGAACGGCAACAGCTACCGCGACGCGGCCGCCACCATCGCCGCGGCGATCGCCGCGGCGCCTGGTGCCGCCGGGGCGGTCAACCTGCTCACCATGCTTGGTGGCGAGCGATGAATCCGCTGGAACCCGGAGCGCCCGACGCCTTGGCCTCTGTCCGGGGTGTCACCCTTCGGGCGAGCGCGGCTTCAGCCCTCTTGCCATCGCCCGGGTCCGCGGCCTGCCGTATCTGACGGCCCGCTGGATCCGCCTTACTAAGGCGGTCGTTAGTAGGTCGACTGAGTTGATCAGGCTGTGATGTAGCTCAGGTGCGGGTCGACGAAGAATCCGCGGACCAGGCCCGGGAGTTTCTGCAGACGGCGTAGTGCGCCGATGGCCTTGGATTTGAGGTCGTCTTTGCTGATGACGCCGGCCTTGCCGATCCGGTCGTGCTTGACGTTCTTCCAGACCCACTCATCGGGGTTGAGGTGGGGCGAGTAGCCGGGCAGGAAGAACAGTCGCAATCTGCCGCTTGTGGAGGCGACGAAGGCGGTGGTGGCCTTGGCCCGGTGTGCCGGGTGGCCATCAACGATCAGGTAAACCGGGCCGGGCGCGTCGTGTAGCAGGCGCTTGCAGAAATCGATGAAGGTCGCGGCGGTGGTGTTGCCCTCATATACCGCGAACCGCAGCGCGCCCTTGGCCGTGACGGCCGAAATCATATTGATCGAGAACCGTTGGCCGGTACCGCGCACGACCGGAGTCCGGCCGATGGGCGCCCACGTCGTGCCGGAATGGTAGTCCGAGCGGATCCCGGCCTCATCACCGAAGTAGATCGTGGCCCCGGCCGCCTCGGCCTCAGCCCGGATCGCCGGATACGTCTCGTTCTTCCAGCGATCCACCGCCTCGGGATTCTGCTCATAAGCCCGATGCAACGGCCGCTGCGCAGACAACCCCATCTTCTTCAAAAGACGGCCCACCGAAACGACCGACAAGGCGACCTTGAACTCCCGGCGGATCACCTGCCGCACCATCTCCCGCGTCCACAACGCGAAATCGAACTGCAACTGCCGCGGATCACTCCCTGCGATCAACGCATACAGCCGGGCGATCTGCCGGCCCTCCAGCTTCGAGGGCCGCCCCGGCACCGGCTTGGCCTTCAACGCCGCAACCCCGCCCTCGCGATACCGGGCAACCCACTTGAACACCGTCGAACGGTCCAACCCCAAGACCTCGGCCACATCCTCTGGGTGGGCACCATCCTCGATCTGCTTCACCGCCCGGATCCGCAACGTCTCCAACGTCTTGTGATCAAGCTTGCGGCCGTCGTTGTCGCGCACGCTCCAGTGTCCCAGACCACCCAAACGCCGTCTACTTACTTACGAACTCCTTAGTATCCGAAAGCCCGCGCCGACGAATTCACCTTGAAGCCTTCGTCGAGGCGACGATTGAGGAGATCGCCAGGGCAGCAGGGACCACCCGCGTCACGGTCTACGCGCACTTCCCCGGCAAGGTGGAGATCCTTTGCGCGCTCGTGGCCCGTGTGTATGAGATCGCCGGCGGCGTCCACGCCGACCTGGCCGCCCTCTCGGCCTGGACTCGCGAGGGATCCGTACGTGGCTGGACGGCACCGCGGCACGCCGGCGGGAGCTGGCACCGGTGATCCGTTGCTGACCGCACAGCGGAGTCGACGGCAGTCGGCGATCCCGACGGCGCCCGCGACCGTTTCCCTGGCCGCGCACGCGCGTTACACCGCCGTGCTGGCGGAGCCTCGTCACTGACGGGGTACACCACCGAGGGAGGCCCGGCAGCGAGCACTGATGGCCGTGCTTCAGGTTCGTTCCTGTCGATGTGGCTCGCCGGCGGCCGGCCGCTGGAGGCCGACGACCCGCTCGCCCTGCTCACCCGACGCCGTCTGCCACGTGCTCGCGCTGCGTGAACGGCCGGACTGACGATCCCGGTCCGGTCGGCGTGCCCATCGCAGGATGAGAACACAAAGGAGCTGGTAATGACGAAGACGAGATCCTGGTCCGAGATGTTCGGGGCGCCCGACCGCCTCAACCTCGACCCAGCATTCGCCGAGCTGCGCGGCCAACAGTCCCTGTGCCGCGTGCGCCTGCCGTACGGGGAACCGGCCTGGCTGGTCACCCGATACGAGGACGCCAAGGTCGTCCTCGGCGACCCGCGGTTCAGCCGGGCCGCCGCGAACGGCCGGGACGAACCCCGCTCACGGCTCTACCAGGGCTCACCCGACAGCCTGCTGCACCATGACCCGCCCGAGCACAGCCGGCTGCGCCGGCTGGTCGCCAAGGCGTTCAGCGCCCGGCGCGTCGAAGCGCTGCGGCCCCGCGCCCAGCAGATCGCCGACGACCTCCTCGACAGGATGCTGGCTCAGGGCCCACCCGCCAACCTGGTTGAGGACTTCGCCCTGCCACTGCCCATCACCGTCATCTGCGAACTGCTCGGCATTCCCCTCGATGACCGGGTCGACTTCCGCCTGTGGTCCGACGCCTTCCTGTCCACCACCAGGTTCACGCCGGAACAGGTCACCGAGTACGTCGGCCGGATGCGGGACTACATGGCGCGGCTGATCGCCGAGCACCGGAAGGCACCGCAGGACGACCTGCTCAGTGCACTCGTCACGGCGCGTGACGAGCAGGATCGACTGTCGGAGGAGGAACTCCTGGCGATGGCCGAGGGGATCCTGGTCGCCGGGCACGAGACGACCGCCTCGCAGATCCCCAACTTCGTCTACGCGCTGCTGACCCACCCCGAACCGCTCTCGGCCGTACGCGCCGATACCGGCCTGATCCCGCAGGCGGTCGAGGAGCTCATGCGCTACGTCCCCCTCGGCGGCGGCGTAGGCAGCGCTCGGTACGCCCTCGAAGACGTTGAGCTGGGCGGCGTGACGGTACGGGCCGGAGAGCCCGTCGTGGTCGCGCTGCAGTCGGCGAACCGGGACGAGTCCGTCTACACCCGAGCCGACACACTCGACCTGCATCGGCAAGAGGCGTCCCACATCGGGTTCGGACACGGTCCGCACCACTGCCTCGGCGCCCAACTGGCACGGATGGAACTCCAGGTCGCCCTCGGCACGCTGCTGGGACGGCTTCCAGGTTTGCGGTTCGCCGACTCTGAACAGGACATCGTCTGGAGGAGCGGCACGGCCACGCGAGGACCCGCGCGGCTCCCGATCACCTGGGACCGGCCGTGAACTCGCGACCCGCCGCGGAAAGGAGAGCGCTATGACCTGGCTGGTCGATGTGGACGCGCGGACCTGCATCGGCTCGGGGCTCTGCGCCGGCACCGCCCCAGACCATTTCAGGCTCATCGACGGCGTGTCGCACCCCGTACGACCCGAGATCGACCCGGCCGAGGAGGCACTCGACGCCGCCGAGTCGTGCCCGGTCGAGGCCATCACCATCCGCGACAAGGAGAGTGGAAAGACACTAGCCCCCGAAGAATGACCGGCGGTTTGTTCGCTCGGTGTTTACTCGTACGCCGCGGTATAACCCGGCAGCACGCGACACCGCAGTTGCGGTTGCCGCATGACGTGCGATTGTTCTGCTGACCATCGGATACCTCCTGAGCCGGGGACTCGCCAAGTCCGGTCGCCGAGTGCCCGGCGACCGATGAGCCGCTTCCGGCCTGCCTCATTCCGGAAGGGACTTGCACGAGAAGGGCGATCAGCGGTCAAGGACCCGCACGCATCCGGCCGGTGTTCGGCCGGATGGTTGCCTTCCCCGGATGGCTCCCGTGCTCGGTTCGGGCCCGGTGGCACTAGTCGACCATGCCGTCGAGGACCGGTTGCCGCCGGGTGGAGTGGAGGTCAGCCAGGTGGGTGATCGGCCGACTGTCCAAGGTTTCGACGGCGGGTGGTCGCTGACCGCGGGTTCGACATCGATCCCTGGCATTACCGGAACTCTTACAAATCCGATTCCGCGACGTTGATCGAACAAGGGATTCCTCCCCGGCCAGACGGGCATCACCTCGAGCAGAGTCCATCCGAGGGGCACCGGACGCAGAGCGGACGACCGCCCTCAGGGAAGGGGTCCGATGGCTATGCCTGGTGCGCCGGGAGCGGTTCGTGGCCTGGTCGGCGTCATGGCCATGGTGGGCGTGCGCACTT
>DASQPY010000147.1:0-8821 GCA_035643735.1 Actinoallomurus sp.
CGTCCGTGAGGCGATGCGCATGATCCGCGGAGATGCCTGATACCCGGGGGTAAGAGAAAGGGTCCACCTTCTTATGCGTAAGTTCTGCACGGTCATAGCGGCGCTCAGCGTCGTGATCGCCGCTCCCGCGTGTGCCCCGAGCACCAAGAGCAGCGGCGACAAGGTCACCCTCACCGTGCTCTCCTGGCGTCCCGAGGACACGGCGGGCTATGCGAAGATCTTCGCTCCGTTCGAGAAGAGCCATCCGAAGATCAAGGTCAAGTTCAAGCCGATCAAGAACACCGAATACCTCACGGTGTTGCCGACCGAGCTGCAGAAGTCCTCGGGCGGCCCGGACGTCGTCCAGCTGAAGCCTTACGGGCCGATCCAGTCGCTCATCACGGGTGGCAACCTCACCCCGCTCGACGGCCAGGTCGACGTGGGCAACTGGGACCCGAACGTCCTCCAGGCGGCCAAGGGCAAGCAGGACGGCAAGCTGTACGGCGTCCCGTACGCCCTGCAGACGCTCCAGGTGCTCTACAACAAGAAGATCTTCGCGGACCAGCAGCTTCAGCCGCCGACCACCTGGGCCGACTTCATCGCCGCGTGTGACAAGCTCAAGAAGGCCGGCATCACGCCGCTGTCGACGAGCGGACTCCAGCCGTGGGTGCTCGCCATCGACCACCAGATCTTCGGGGCGACGCGCTACGGCGGCGACGACTTCGCCAAGGCCGCGGTCGCGGGCACGAAGGACTTCACCGACCCGGACTACACCGCCTCACTCGACGTCACGGCGAAGCTCAAGCCGTACTACCCGGACAAGGTCGCCGCGGTCGACTACCCGGACGCACAGACGCTGTTCACCAGCGGCAAGGCCGCGATGTACCCCGGCGGATCGTATGAGGTCGGGCCGTTCACCCAGACCAACCCCGACCTGCAGATCGGCTTCTTCGACGCGCCTCCCGCGCCCGGTGCCAAGGTCGACCACGCGTTGACCTCGGGCTACGTCGACGGCTCCTACGGCGTGAACGCGCATTCGGAGCACAAGACCGAGGCGATCGAGCTGGCCAAGTGGATGGCGACGCCGGAGTTCGGCCAGCTCTACGCCACCACGCTCAAGCAGATCTCCGCGGTGCCCGGCGTCACGCCCGGCGACCCGCTGCTGGCACAGTCACTGCAGAACTACAAGGCCCACGGGGCGACGTACATGATGGTCGTCGACTTCGGCTACGGGAACCCGCTCGGCCGTGACCAGGAGGGTGGTGCCCTGCAGAAGATGCTGGGCGGCACCTCGGCCGCGGACGCGGGGAAGTTCGTTCAGAAGGGCGTTTCGGCGTGGTTCAAGCCGAGCGGCGGCTGACGACGGGGCCGGCCGGACCCGGTGGCGGGGCGACCCGCCGCCGGGCCCGGCGCTTCGCCCTGCTGCTGACGTTCCTCCTGCCGGCCCTGGTGTTGTACACCGTCTTCATCATCTATCCGCTGATCTCTGCACTGCAGTACAGCCTCTTCTCGTGGAACGGCCTTCAGCAGGGTGGCTTCGCCGGAGTGTCGAACTTCGTGGATCTGTTCACGAAGTACCCGCTCAGCGACCAGGTCCCGCGCGCGCTGCTGCACAACTGCATCTTCTTCGTCGGCACGATGCTGATACAGACCACGGCCGGGCTGCTGCTCGCGGTCCTGCTGCACCGGTCACGGCGCGGCAAGAGGTTCCTGCAGACGGCCTACATCCTGCCGCACCTGGTCAGCCCGATCGTCGCCGGCTACCTGTGGTCGATGATGCTCAACCCGCAGTTCGGCGCGGTGAACGCCGCCCTCAAGGGCATCGGCCTGGGGTCGCTCGCCCAGCCCTGGCGCGGCGACCCGCACCTGGCACTCCCGGTGGCGATCGTGGTGAACGCCTGGCAGTGGGTCGGCTTCCCGATGCTGCTGTTCGCGGCCGCCCTGGCCGGCATCCCGGAGGAGTTCCACGAGGCGGCGCGCGTCGATGGCGCGTCGGCGTGGACGAGCTTCCGCCGGGTCACGTTCCCGCTGCTCACGCCCGTGCTCGGCATCGTCACCGTGCTGACCTTCATCGGCAACTTCAACATCCTCGACCTGATCTACGCGTTGCAGGGGTCCAAGGGCAACCCATCGTTCTCCACGGACGTGCTGGGCCTGCTCTTCTACCGGACCGCGTTCGAAAGCCCTGACGCGAACGCGATCGGTCAATCCTCGGCGCTCGCCGTCCTCATGTTCGCACTGATCTTCGGGGTGTCCATCGTGGCGAACCGCTTCTTCCGCAGGATGGAGGCACGCCTGAAATGAGCACCTCCGTGCTGGAGAAGCCCCAGGTAGTGGTCCCGCAACGCCGTACGCGACGGCGCCTGCCGCGACCCGCGGCGATCGCCTCGACGGCCCTGCTGTGGGTGTACGCGGCGGCGGCCCTGGCACCGCTCATCATCATGGCGCTCGGCTCGCTGCGCACCGAGCAGCAGCTCGCGGACCAGCCGATCGGCCTCCCGACGCACCCGGTGTTCGAGAACTACGCGCAGGCCTGGTCCGAGGGGGGCTTCAGCCAGTACTTCGTCAACTCGATCGTGGTGACGGTCTGCTCGGTGGTGCTGGGCACGGGCGTCGCGGTGCTGGCGGCATATCCGCTGGCCCGGTTCCGCTTCCCCCTGAGCGGCCTGCTGACCGCCTACTTCCTCGCCGGCCTGATGTTGCCGATCCGCCTGGGCATCAAGCCGGTGTTCTTCCTGCTCAACTCCATCGGCTTGATCGACTCCAGGGTCGGTCTGATCTGCGTGTACGCGGCCAGTGGCATACCGTTCGGCGTCTTCGTCCTGTCCGCGTTCTTCCGCGCCCTGCCGATGGAGCTGGAGGAGGCCGCCCGCATCGACGGCGCGGGTGAGCTGCGCATCTTCGCCCAGATCATGGTCCCGATGGTGCGTCCGGCACTGACCACGGTGGCGCTGTTCCAGTTCATCCCGCTGTGGAACGACTTCTTCTTCCCGCTGGTGCTGGTGGAGGACGACAAGTACACATTGCCCGTCGGCCTGACCCGCTTCGTCGCGGAGTTCGAGGCGGCCCACGCCCAGTTGTACGCGGGCCTGGTCATCACCACGATCCCGCTCGTCCTGCTGTTCCTGCTCGCCACCAAACAGATCGTCGCCGGCCTCACCGCGGGCATGACCAAGTAAGGGACGGCCGGGCATGCGGATCCCCCCTGACGCGGAGATCCGTGCCCTGCACGAGAAGCACGCGCCCACCCGCGAGGCGTTCGCGCTCGTCCACACCCACTGCGAGATCGTCTGCGCGATCGCGGAGCGGCTGGTGGGCGGCACCGGTCTGGACGCGGAGCTGGTGCGAGCGGGCTGTCTGCTGCACGACATCGGGGTCTACCGGCTGTACGACGCCGCCGGCGAACTCGACCACACACCGTATGTCCGCCACGGGGTGCTCGGCCACGAGCTCCTGTCCGCGGAGGGGTTCGCCGAGGCGATCTGCCGCTTCTGCTCGTGCCACACGGGTGTGGGCATCACCCGCGACGACGTGCGCCGGCAGCGCCTCCCGATTCCCGAGGGCGACTACCTGGCCGAATCCGGTGAGGAGCGACTGGTGATGTACGCGGACAAGTTCCACAGCAAGACCAGCCCGCCCACCTTCGTCACCGCCGACTCCTACGCCGTGGACGTCGGCCGGTACGGCGAGGACAAGGTCGCGAGGTTCAGGGCGCTGCGCGAGGAGTTCGGCGAACCCGATCTGCGGACGCTCATCGCCACCTACGGCCACGCCGTCCGCTGAGACCCGTCCGGCCACCGGTAGCCGTCCGCCTGCGGACCGTACTCCCGGTCGGTGCCTCGGATGCGTCGCGCCGCTGGGGAACCGAAATTCAGTGGCGTCCGTCAAAGGAAGATCATTACGCTCCGTGCATTATCGCCGTTCATGAGGAGAGTACGCATCTATGTCGGTTTTCAGGTCTATGCCCCCGGAATGGGGGTAACGGCGGACGCGGTGCCGCATTTCTCCTCGGTCGGACCAGCCGGCGCCGCGGCGGGTCCCTGACCGCGCCGGCGTGCTGACGCCGGCGGTGACGACCCGCGGAAACAGCGGATCGAAAGCAGGGGGAAGACCATGAAGACCATGACGTCGCCGCCGGACGCGCGTACCCGGGCGGCCGAGGCCACCGGCGCGCCGTCGGGGATCACGCGGCGACGTGCGGTCCGGCCGCCGGACACGACACGGCGCCCCGCGGCTCGCACCGGCACCCCGACCACTCCGACCACCGCGCCGGCGCGCCGGCCGGTCCGTACGGTCGAACGTCGCGCGGCGACCGCACCGCAGGCTCCGTTCGCCGTGCTGGTCGTGGGCCTGCTCGGCGGCGCGCTGGTCGGCCTGCTCCTGCTGAACACCGCACTCGCCCAGCAGTCGTTCACGCGGAGCGAGCTGCAGCGGGAGAACCAGCGGCTCGACGAGCGCAAGCAGGCACTGCAGGAGGACATCGCGCGGGAGAGCGCGCCGGAGGTCCTGCACGCCAAGGCACGCCGCCTGGGCATGCGGGACGCCGGGCGGCCGGCGTCCATCGATCCGGGCCTACCGTCCGCCACGCCCTCGCGATAGCACCGACCGCCCGCGCCATGAGCGGAAGTTCCTGGCGCGGGCGGCGGTGAGCTGATCGGCCGTCCGGCGGGACGGCGAAATGTCAGCCGGTGGCGCCGGACGCGTCGATGATGGCGCGGACGCGGCCCGGCGTGGTCACCGAGCGGGTGGCCTCCGGCGGGTAGAGGGCGCCGCCCATGTGGATCCCCGCGGGCTGGAAGCGGGTCTTCGACCGCACCGCCTCGCTCGCGGTGAAGTGGAGCTCCTGCGCGCCGGTCTGTTCGGCCACGCGCGCGGCCGTGCGCTCGTTGATGCCGCCCGCCGGCATCACGATGATCCGGCCTGCGGCCGTCTCCACCAGGCGGGCGATGAGGTCGGCGCCCTCCAGCGCCGACGGGGCCGCGCCCGAGGTGAGCAGCCGGTCCACGCCCAGGGCGATGACGTCCTCGAACGCCTTCTCCGGCGTACGGGTCACGTCGAACGCGCGGTGGAAGGTCACGCTCAGCGGCCGGGCCGCCTCCACGAGCCGTGCGCACAGCTCGGTGTCGATCTCCGCGTCCGGGGTGAGCGCGCCGATGACGACGCCGTCCGCGCCCGCGGCCTTCGTCGTCCGGATGTCGCGCAGCATCACCTCGGCCTCGGACGGCGTGTAGATGAAGTCACCGCCGCGGGGCCGGATGATCACGTGCACCCTGATCCGGCCGTCGGCGGCTGCGACCGCCTGCTCGATCATGCCGGTGCTGGGAGTGATCCCGCCCTCGAACAGGGCGGCGCAGAGCTCGACCCGGTCGGCACCGGCCTCCGCCGCCGCGGCGACGTCGTCGGCGGACTCCAGGCAGATCTCGTAAAGCATGGGTTCCTCTCGGGTGGGGGTGCTCACAGCAGTTCCGGCGTGAGGTCCGGGTCGGGCATCGCAGAATCGAAGGGGAAGAGCGGGCGCCGTACGCCGTGGTGGCCCAGCCGGAGCAGGTCCTGGTCGACGCCGCCGGGTGTGAGGGCG
Organism: Actinoallomurus sp.; assembly: GCA_035643735.1. Taxonomy (GTDB): domain Bacteria; phylum Actinomycetota; class Actinomycetes; order Streptosporangiales; family Streptosporangiaceae; genus Actinoallomurus. Next base: position 5,558 of record DASQPY010000147.1, read on the forward strand.
AGCAGCCAGTCCGCCGCCAGGTCGTACAGCTCGGGCTCCAGATAGCCGATCTTGACGATCACCAGGTCGGTGCCGGCCGGGTCGAGGCCGAGCGCGGTGAAGTCGGCGATCTCGTGGTACGGCTTGCGCCGCGACGTCAGGATGACGTGCAGCCCGCCGGTCTTGATCACCGCGATGTCGCCGCCGACCTCGTCGCCGGTGACCAGCGAGTGCACCGTCCCGGCGATGGCGACCGGCCCGGACGGGCCGGAGTCGATCCGGCCGCCGGCCCGGACCATCACCTCGGCGCCCGGGCCCGCGGCGAACGCCGCCGCCACGGCCTCCGGGTCCACGATGCTCGCGTAGATCGCGCTCACCTTCCCCAGCCGCAGTTCCTCCACGCCGAGCAGGTGGCTCAGGGTCCAGGAGACGTCGCCGGCACCGCCCGCGGTCGGGTTGTCGCCGGAGTCGCTGATCAGGAAGGGCCGCGCGTCGCTCGCGATGGCGGTCTCCAGGCATTCGCCGAGCGCGCCGGTGGGGGCGACGAACGCGAAGTCGGAGCGGGCCTGCCAGTACGCCTCGGCCAGCTCACGTGCCCGCGCGGTGATGACCTCCTCGTCATCGCCGGTGACGACCACGGCGGCGCGGCATCGAGGCTCGTCCGCCCAGGCGTAGCCGACCCAGATCGCCGCGTCCAGCACGCCCGGCAGGGCCTCGACGCCGGGGATCCGGCCGTACAGGCTCTTGGCCGGCTCGATGCGGGTGCTGGTCTTCTCTCCGGGCAGCAGCACCGGGACCTGCACCCATGCCTTCCGGGGGCGTCCGCCGGAGCGCAGGCGGGTCACGAGGTTCCGCGCCGCGCGCTCCCGTGACTCCCAGGCGTCCTCGTGCGGCGCCATCCGGTAGCAGGTGATCAGGTCGACCGTCGAGGCGAGCTCGCGGGACACGTTGCCGTGCAGGTCCATCGAGGTGGAGATCAGCGTGTCCGGGCCGACCGCGCCGCGTACGGCCGAGGCCAGGGCGGCCTCGGCGTCCGTACGGCCGACGACGCTCATCGCGCCGTGGATGTCGAAGAACAGGCCGTCGAGTGGTCCGGCCGTCGTGGCACGTTCCACGATCTCGGCTTCGAGGGCGTCGTACACGTCGGGCTCGACCGCCCCGCCGGGCAGCGAGACGGCGTGCAGGAGCGGGACCCACTCGACGCCGTCGCACCACGGGGCGCCGATCCACGAGTAACGGGCGAGCAGCGCCTCGTCGCGCGTGACCCTGAAGTCCTCCAGCCGGGTGCGGTGCGGGGAGAAGGTACTCGACTCGATCGCGATTCCGGCGATGCCGATGCGCAGCGGTTTCACAGGCTGTTCCTTGGTGGTACGGGGGAGGCAAGGCCCTGGTCGATGAGGAGACGGCCGATGCCCAGGAGCCCGGCGTCGGGCCCGGCGACGCTCTCTCCGATCTCGAGCTCCTGGGTGTTGAGCGGCAGGCAGCGTTCGTAGAGCGCGCCGCGCGCGGCGGCGACGAACAGGTCGCAGGTCGCAAGCGCGCCGCTGAGGATCACCGCCTGCGGGTTGAAGAAGTTGACGATGGTGGCGAGGACCTCGCCGAGCTGACGGCCGGCGAAGCGCAGCGTCGTGTTGACGGTCGCGTTGCCGTCGCGGGCCAGCCGTACGAGATCGGCGGTGGTCGCGACGTCGACGCCCTCGGCCCGCAGGGCGGCGACCAGGGCCGCTCCGGCCGAAATGGTCTCCAGGCAGCCGAAGTTGCCGCAGTTACAGGGGCGGTCGCCGCCGGCCGGTACGCGGTTGTGGCTGATGTCGCCGCCGATGCCGCGGGCACCGCGATGCAGGCGGCCGTCCACGACGAGCGCGGCGCCGAGCCCGGTGCCGGCCTTGATGAAGACGAAGTCACGCAGCTCGGGGCCCCGTGCGACCGCCTCACCCATCGCCATCAGGTTCGCGTCATTGTCCACGATGAGCGCCGTCTCGAAGCGCCCGGCCAGCCACTGCCGCACGGAGAACCCGTTCCAGCCGAGCATGCGGGACGAGCCGACGACCACGCCGCCTGCGTCCACCGGCCCGGGCAGTCCGATGCCCATGCCGAGCACCGGCCGTCCGCCGCTCAGCTCCAGGAGGGCATCGGTGATCTGGCTGAGAATCGGTTCCGGCCCGGCCGTCACGTCGATCTCCAGGTCATGGACGGTCTGTGGCCGTCCGGACCGGTCCATGACGGCGATCCTGGCGTGGCGACCGCCGAGGTCGGCCCCCAGGAGCACTCCGTCTCCCGCGCGGATGCTCAGCAGACGGGGCCGCCGGCCGCCGCGTGAACGGCCTTCGCCGGACTCCTCGAGCAGACCGGCGTCGAGCAGTTCCTGGACGTGGGAGGAGACCGTCGAGGGCGCCCAGCCGAGCAGGCGTGAGAGATCCGCCCGTGAAGTGGCCTGGCCGGACGCCACGAGCCCCATGATCTGCGCGGCCGACATGGTGGCTCCTTCACTGATGATCCACGGTTGCGGCGGCAACCCTAGCGATCGAGCTTTCCGAACTAAGTCGATGGCTTGGTTCGGTAACGAAGGTTAATCCAGAGACTTGGCTGGACGATAGCAAGCTGTGGCAACCTCGTCCACCAGCAGCTGCCGTAACGCGGCCGTAATCAGCCGGTATGCGGCTCTGGGGCCTGGGCACTTAATTCGTTTCGGTCTTGTCTTCATTCGATATGGCCATGTATCGTCGCCGCCAACATCCCCGCCGATCGACATCCCTCACATGGAGCATCGATGAAGAGACCACTGACGCTGGCGGTGTTCGGCGCAGCCGTGGCACTGCTGGTCGCCGGTTGTTCCTCCGACGGCCAAGGGTCGTCCGCGAACGGTGGCACGCCGCAGCAGGGCGGGTCGGTCACCTTCGCGATGCCGCCCAACGCCACGCCGAACTGGATCTTCCCGATCGGCACCCCCGGCCACCTCGCCTCCTTCAACGGCTCCATCCGGCAGGAGGTGTTCGTTCCGCTGTACTACTACGACGGCGCGAGCGGCACCGTGGCACTGGATGAGAAGGCCGGAGCCGCCAAGCCCCCGGTGTACTCCGACGGCGGCAAGACGGTCGACATCAAGCTGAACCCGCTCACGTGGGCGAACGGCCAGAAAGTCAGCAGCCGCGACGTGGAGTTCTGGTTCAACCTGGTCAAGGCCAACAAGGCGCAGTGGGGCAACTACAGCGCCGGTGACCTGCCGGACAACATCGCCAAGTTCGAGACGGTGAGCGACAGCGAGTTCAAGCTCCACCTCACCAA
>DASQPY010000148.1:0-4955 GCA_035643735.1 Actinoallomurus sp.
CTCTACGCCGACGGCCCCGGCGAGCGCGAGGCCGCCGTCGAATACCGCGATGTCCAGGTCGATGAAGCCCAGGTCATCGCGACGATGCTGGCGACGGGCATCGGCCCGCCGCCAGTGACGCGCTCGCTGGCTGCAGGCCGACACACGATCACCATGAGCCCGCAACCGCCGCCAGTACGCCTTGGAGAGTTCTCCTCGCTGCAGGACTGCAACCATTCCGATCGGCGAACGCTCGAGCAGGCCGGCCTCTCCCGCGAGACTCCCGAGCCCGGCTGGATACGTCTGCGGGCGGTCGCGCATTCCGCCTGCGTCTCGATGCCGGTCCACGCCGGCGCCCCGGCCTATCGGGTGCATTTCAGCTACCGGTCACCGACCGGACACCCCATCCGATTCTGCCTTTGGCAGCAGGGCCCGGACCTCTGCGCCGGGCTCCCGGCGGCCCCAGCGAGCCACGGCTGGCGCACCTATGACGGAAGGGTCCACATCGCCCCTGGGACTCACAAGCTGTCCCTGTACCTCTACGCCGACGGCCCCGGCGAGCGCGAGGCCGCCGTCGAATACCGCGATGTCCAGGTCGATGAAGCCCAGGTCATCGCGACGATGCTGGCGACGGGCATCGGCCCGCCGCCAGTACGCCTTGGAGAGTTCTCCTCGCTGCAGGACTGCAACGCCCAGATCGGCCCCGAAGCACTCCACTCCATGAGCGTGCGTCACACCGGCCCGCGGAGCGTCCAACTCGCCGCGGCCGCGGACACGGCGTGCGTCATGGCCCCGGTACCGGGACCAGTCGCCAGTGATTATCGGATCACTCTCGACTACCGCACACTCTCGGGGCTGCAGGCCCGCATCTGCGTGTGGCAGGTAGGACCCGACACATGCGCTCCACTGCCCGATCTGGCGATCAGTCGTGACTGGCGCACTATGTCAGCGACCTTCCATCCGGACCGGCAGACCCGCAAACTTCAGATCTTCTTGTACGCCGACGGCCAGGCACAACCTCGCACCATCACCGAGTATCGAGATCTCGCGCTGACGGTTGTCTCCCCGGAGACCGCCATCGTCGCCGATGCTGTTGAACCGGCTCCGGCCCCACACCTGACGGTTCACGACGAAGGCCCGGCTCGCTACGACATCGACGTCCGCGGCACCGGCGGGGCCTTCGTGCTCACCTTGGCCGAGTCGTATGCGGATGGATGGCACCTCGACGGGCTGCCGAATGGCTGGCAAGCTCGGCATCTGCCCGTGGACGGCTATGCGAACGGCTGGGTTGTGACCGGACACGGTGATGCCCATATCCGACTGGTCTACACACCCGAGGACTGGATGAGACCGGCCTTGTCTCTCTACGGACTGACGCCGCTATGCATATTCGGCTCATTTATCGGACTATATCGACGCCTCAGGCTACGCTCGCCAAGACTCAAGCTTGGCGTCAAACAATATTTGAAGTCAATAAGCCATTATCTTCCATCGAGATGACTTCGTCAGCGTCACCACACCATTGATTTCAACGGCGCGGTAACCGGCGGTGGTCTCGGGGGATAGAGGCGTGCGAACACGCTCGCACACCCAAACTCGATCACTGGCCGAAACTCACCAGTCGCCCAAAGCGATCTAGGATGCAGTGCTAGCCGGGCCGTGCAAGCTCCTTAGTTCGGCGACGTCGTTCATGATCTTTTCAGCGGCCAGGCGGGCGCCTTCGGGTGTGTAGTGGACGTGGTCGGAGCGCACCTGGACGCCGCCGATGGTCTGTCCACACGGCGGGCCGTCCGGGCAGACCACCGGTTTCAGGTCGACGACGGTGACCAGGTCCGCGTGGCGCTCGGCCCACGACCGGAACAGCGCCCGCTGCCGCTCGACGGAGAACACCGACGGGGAGTCCGGTGCGGAGTCGGCCCACCAGTTCGGCAGGATGAGGGCCACGTGGGGGTCGCCGAGGCGGGCCAGGAGCCGGTCCCAGCCCTCCATGATCCTGCGCTGCCACTCGTCGGTGCCTGCGGCGACATTCCGGCCGTACGCGTCCTCGATGTCGGACCATTCCATCACGTCAGACCAGATGACCACCTCCGGGAAGTACCGCGCGGTCATCTCACGCTGCAGCTCCGGCGCGTCCCGGGTGCAGTTCGGGTGGCTCCTGAGGTACTCCGGGTCCTGGAACGTGAACTTGACATCGGTTGGCTGGCAGCCGCCCACGGTCGCGACGACCACGCCCACGTCGCGGTGGTGTAGGCGGTCGGCCAGCCCTATGGCGAGCTGACTGCCCGTCGAGTCGCCGATGACCCCGACGTACGGCGCCGCGGCGCTCTGCGGGTCCGCGCGAAGGGTCCACAGGTGAGGGGCCCCCGGCGATGTGGCGGACGGGCTGCCGGGCGGTGGCGGTCCTAGCGGCGTGACCAGGCCGAGGGCCAGCGCCGCACCTCGCGTCACACGGCTGATCGCTCCTGTCATCATGCGGACAGACAGTAGCGACCGGCGTCGCAACCGATCGGCAGTCGAACGCAAAGATCGTTCCAACGCACCAGGGTTGGCGCCTCGACCCCTACCGGATCGGCCCAAGCGCGGACGCCCGGCTGCCCTGGATCGCGGCCGTCATCCACAGGACGGCGGGACTATCCTCCCGGCGACCGACTTCGCAGCTTTTTCTGCACTCTTCCGGACCATTTTCGGTGGCGAATTACCTGTTGCATTGGGCGGCCTTGACCGCCTTACAGGAGGCCACTGGAGCGGCGCGATTATTTGAAAGGAGATTGACCATGACAAGTGGCGCTACTTGCCCGCCAGAATATCGCCTCCCGTAAGTTGGATGCGCAGATATCAGTGCCCCGGGGAGAGCAATGAGCCACTTTCGGATGACGAGCGCCGGCTTGCTGGCCGCCGTACTGGTGGTGGGCGGCTGCGCCGGACACAGCGTCGGACGAGGAGGCGGGGGCGGTGGTGCCGGCCCGGCCGCGGTGCCGGTGCCGCTCGGCGACACCGCACTCGCTCCGGACGTCCGGGACGTGCGGCTCCTCGTGGTCGGCGACTCTTGGGCCAGGAACCTGGGGGTCGGCGCGGCGGACGCCGACCGGGACCGGCGCAACGTCGTCATCAACGCGGGCGAGCCCGGCTGCGGCCTGATGCAGCCGGTCCGCATCCGCCGGCAGGGCCGGATGATCGCCGCACCGGCCCTATGCAACCGCTGGCCCGAACGCTGGCGGGACCTGGTAACGCGCTATCGCCCGACGGCGGCGCTGCTCGAAGTGGGCTACTGGGACGGACAGGATTCCCAGGAGCTTCCCGGCCACAGCGGGGTCCGGTCCATCACCGACCCGGCGTTCCGGCGCCGGTTCGACACGCAGATCGACCGGGCCATCGGGTTGCTCGGCGCCGGCGGGGCAAAGGTCTACCTGCCGACCGTCGTCGACAACAGCGACGCGTCGCGGGTGAACTCCGACGCCATGAACGCTGCGGTCCGCGCCGCGGTGCGGCGGAACCCGCGCGCCCGGTTGCTCGACGTCCACGGTCAGCTCTGCACCGCGGCGAAGGTCTGCCCGCGTGAGGCCGCCGGCGTCCAGGTCTACGACGACACAGGCCACCCGTCGGGCGCCGCGCACGACCGGCTCGGCGCCTGGATCCTCAACTCCATTCATGCCGACCTGTCCCATACGCCCAGGTAGTGCGGGCGGGCAGGTCACAGGGACGAAAGCAGGTAACGGACATGACGGTTCGCGCGACGGTTCTGTCGTTCATCGGCGCGAGTGTGCTCGCGTCGGCGTTTTCCCCCGCTGCCCACGCGGGCACCGACGCGTGGCGCTTCGTGAAGGTCTACCAGTCGCTGAGCGCCTGCCAGGGCGCGGGCCAGGGCCTCGTCGTCCGCCACCAGGCCCGCGAGTACATGTGTCAGAACGACTATGACAAGGCGGGAGTCCCCTTTCTCGACCTCTACACGCGCTGACGGCGCGTGAACCCGCAACTCACACCGGGCCTGACGGCCGAGGCGAGCGGGGCGTCGGCGAGCGCCCCGCTCCGTGTTCGCCAGCCTGCCGGGGACGGGCGGATCGGCGCGGTCGACGGGCTCCGCGCAGTCGCGGTGGCCGGGGTGATCGCCTATCACTTCGGCCTCGGCGTCCCCGGCGGGTTCCTCGGTGTCGACCTGTTCTTCGTCATCTCCGGTTATGTCATCACCCGGCTCCTGCTGACCGAGTGGCACCGGACCGGCTCCATCGCGTGCGCGCGGTTCTGGGGACGCCGGGCACGTCGGCTGCTGCCGGCCGTCCTGGCCCTGCTGGTCGTGGTCCAGGTCTGGCTGCACCTTGGCGGCCTGCCCGAACTGCGGTCCACGACCGACGCCCAGACCGTTATGGCCCTGGCGTACGTGTCGAACTGGTACGCGATCTTCGCCGGCGTCTCGTACTGGGGCGCCCTCACCTCCAGCACGCCGCTGACCCATCTGTGGTCACTCGCGGTGGAGGAGCAGTTCTACCTGGTCTGGCCACTCGTGCTCATCGTGGTGCTGACGACCGTCCGCTCCCGGCGTGCGCTGGCAGCCGTGGCCGGCGCGGGAGCAGTGGCCTCGTACGGCCTGAGCGCCCTGCTGTTCCGCGATGCGGGCGCAGACCGGGCCTACCTCGGCACCGACACCCGCAGCGGCGCCCTGCTCCTCGGCATCCTCTGCGCCCTGGCCCTGACCCGCACGGCGCCCGGCCCGGACGGCTCGTGGGATCGGCGGCTGCCCGCGCGCCGACGCGCGGTGGCCCGGGTGGCGCTCGCCGTCGCCCTCGCGGCGCTGGCCGTGCTCTGGGCGACCGCGCGGATCCAGGCGCCCTGGCTGTACGAGGGCGGCCTGGCCACCGCGGGCGTCGCGGCGGCGGTTGTCATCGGCTCGCTGGTGGCGGTCCCCGGCTGCCTTCCTGCGCGTCTGCTGAGGATGCGGCCGGTGGTCTGGATCGGCCGCCTCAGCTACTCGCTGTACCTGT
>DASQPY010000149.1:0-2139 GCA_035643735.1 Actinoallomurus sp.
GTGGGCGATGATCGTTGAACCCACCAAAGTCGGGCTACATCAGTTCACGACGACCTCATAGATTGCGCCACCACGCCGGCCGAGATCACTGTGAAACATGCTCTAACAGCTATGGGTGCTGCTCGAGGCAGACGACAGCCTGGTCAGGGCGTCGCTTAACGACCTCGAGGTCGACAAGATTCCAACTCTTCCCGTCCCATACGTGGCTACCCGCAGCGTGTGCCTGCTTGACCTTCTGACCAAGAGCCCAAGCCGCCTTGGGGTCGGTAGTGGTCCAGTGCGTGTTGGCGGGCAGATTTCTTGTCTGTCGCTGGATCCGGACGAACTTGCCGCTCAACATCTTCTGTTTGACCAGAGCGAGATACTCGTCTCCGCGGCTGTCGATCAGGAGCACGTCACCGAGCTTGAGCCCGGTGTTGGGCGGCGGCGTGTTGGTAACGACGAGTATCTGCAGTTCTGCAGTCTTGACAGGGCGACCGTCGTTGATCAACCAGAGCACGTCGTCGGGTGTCAGCGGAGCGTTTCGGCCGGGGTTCATGCGGTCTGTATATGCGCAGCGCGGGCGCCCCGTCTCCGATCCTGGAAACCTGGCTCAAGTCGGCCCGGCTCTTGACGCCCAGAACCGGCGCTCGGCCGCTGCCGCCCGCCGTTGGTCGGGGGCTGCACGGGCTTGCGCCGGGACGGATCCGGTGCCGAACGGAGCGGCTGATCGGACTCCCGGTGGCGTTCCCATCGGCGTACGAGTGCCAGGACCAGCAGGACTGGCGGGCCTGGGACGGGTGCCCCTCGCGGACAGCCCCGATCATGGGCCAGCCTTCGGGGTCGTCCTCCCACTTCTCGCCGCGGCCGCAGGGCGTGTACGCCCCTGTCGGTGGAGGACAATCTGGACGTGCCGAGGTTCGTTGGTGATGGACTTCCGCAAGCGGTGTCTCGCCGGAGACGGGAAAATACCGGAGCAGCGGCGCGGAGAGGATGACCGGGTGGGGGTGTTCAACAAACGGTTCGCCACGGCGACAAGGCGGCTCGGACACGCCGAGACCGCGGTGCGGCTGGCCGGGGTGTACGCGCTGGCCGGTCTGGCCGACGATTGGCAGGACGGCCGGCAGACCTGCATCGACGAGCTGTGCGCCTACCTGCGGATGCCCTACGAACCTCCCCCGGAGGTCGGCCCTCCGGCCGCCGAACAGTTGGCGTTCGGCGGCAGCCAGGAGGTACACCACACCGTCATCTCGATCATCACCGCACACCTGCGCGACAACGCTCGGGTCTCCTGGCGAGGCCATGACTTCAACTTCACCGGTGTCCGCTTCGACGGAGGCGACTTCAGCGGCGCGGAGTTCTCCGGCGGCACCGTCGACTTCCGCGACGCCGTCTTTTCCGGCGGCACCCTCGACTTCACCGGCGCCGTGTTCTCGGGCGCCACCGTCGACTTCACCGGTGCCAGGTTCTCCGGCGCCTCCATCGACTTCACGGGCGCGACGTTCTCCGGCGGCCCCGTCCATTTCGTCGCCGCGGTGTTCTCCGGCGGCACCGTCCACTTCGGCGACGCGACGTTCTCCGGTGCCACCCACTACTTCATCGCCGCGGTGTTCTCCGGCGCCTCCATCGACTACACCGGCGCGACATGCTCCGGCGGCGCCCTCGACTTCGCCGGCGCGGAATTCTCCGGCGGCACCGTCCACTTCACCGGCGTGGCGCTCTGCGGCGGCATCATCGACTTCATCGGCGCGGAGTTCTCCGGCGCCACCGCCCACTTCAACGACGCGACGTTCTCCGGTGGCACTCTCGACTTCACCGACGTGACATTGTCCGGCGGCACCCTCCACTTCACCGACGCGGAGTTCTCCGGCACCACCATCGTCTTCACCGGCGCGAAATTCTCCGGCGGCACCGTCGATTTCAGCGACGCGACGTTCTCCGGCCGCCGGGGCGGCCTCGGCAAGGACATCGCCACGGATCCGCCCACGGGGCTACTGCTGCCTCCCGCATAGCCCCCACAGGATCACGTGCCGATGATTCACGCCGAAGGGGTCACTGGTTCGAACCCAGTATCGCCCACTATGGAAGCCTTACTAGAACGCCTTACTAGAAAGCTCCCGGAGATCCTCGCGGGGCCTGGTGGGGCACACGGCCTGGACC
>DASQPY010000150.1:0-6065 GCA_035643735.1 Actinoallomurus sp.
TTCGTGGGCGAGGGCGGGGCCGTCGAGGTCGGTGTGGGCAGCCTGCGCCGTAACGGCAGCTACTACGTCATCGGCTACGGCGGCGCGATCAACGTCCCGACCATCGACATCATCTCCACCGAGATCAACTTCATCGGCAACCTGGTCGGCTCGTACAACGACTTGGCCGAGCTGATGGTCCTCGCGGCCCACGGCAAGGTCGCGCTGCACACCGAGACCTATCCCCTGGACGCCTTCGCGCAGGCCCTCGCCGACCTCGACGGCGGGCGCGTACGCGGCCGGGCGATCCTGATCCCACCGCAGGCGTGATGGCCAAGGAAGTGGTTTTCAATAGTGACGCCCGGCGGCTGCTCGAAGAGGGAGTCAACGCGCTCGCCGACGCCGTGAAGGTGACGCTCGGGCCCAAGGGCCGCAACGCCGTACTGGAGCGGGCGCCAACCCCCAGCAGGTCAAGGCGGGGATCGAGCAGGCGGTCGACCTCATCGTGACGGCGCTGCGCGACGCGGCACGGCCCGTGTCGGACGCCGCCGACCTGTTACACGTCGCGACGCTGGCCGCGGGCAGCGATCCGGTCATCGGCGAGGTGATCGCCGAGGCCATCGACCGGGTCGGCCCGACCGGCGTCATCACGGTCGAGGAGTCGCCGGCCTTCGGGCTCGACGTCGACTTCGTCGAGGGCATGGAGTTCGACCGCGGCTATCTGTCGCCGCACATGGTGACCGAGCCGGGCCGGGTGACCGCCGAGCCGGAGAACGCCTACCTCGGTTCGGGTTCCTGCTGCTGTGGGTGGTGGTCGCGGCCAAGCTCGGCGCCGCCACCGGGATGAGCGTGGCCGAGGTCTGCCGGGAACGCTATCCGCGGCCGGTCGTGTGGGGCCTGTGGGTGCAGGGCGAGATCGTCGCGATCATGACCGACCTCGCCGAGTTCGTCGGCGGTGCCGTCGCGCTGTCGCTGCTGTTCGGCTGGCCGCTGCCGTTCGGCGGCGTGATGATCGCGGTGGCCTCACTGCTGCTGCTGAGGACGCGGGAGCGCGGCCGCTGGTTCGAGGGCGCTGTGGTCGCACTGCTCGCGGTGGTGCTGCTGGCCTTCCTCTACCAGACGCTGCGCGCCCAGGCACCGCTCGGCGACGTGGCGTCCGGGCTCGTCCCGCGCTTCGCCGGTGGGGAGAGCGTCCTGCTCGGGAGCGGCATCATCGGGGCCACCGTGATGCCGCACGCGATGTACCTGCACTCCGCGCTCACCAGCTCGCGCCGGCCGGACCGCGATCGCGAGACGGTACCTTGCGCCCACCGGCTCGACGTCCTCATCGCGTATGGGCATCGCCGGGGCGGTGAACGTCGCGGTGCTGGTCTCGGCCGGGGCCCTGTTCCACGACGGTTCCCGTGGCGGGGCGGCGCCGGGGACCCTCCAGGACGCCTACTCCCGGTACGCCGAGACCGCCGGGTCCGTCGCGGCCGCGGCCTTAGCCGTGGCGCTCCTCGCCGCCGGATTCTGGTGACGGTTCCCGCGCTGGTGGTGCCGGCGCTGACCCACGACCCGACCCGCGCGCTGGTGCTCAGCTAGGTCGTCCTGTCGTTCGGCATCCCGTTCGCGCTGATCCCGCTGGTGCTGCTGGCGACCCGCAGGCGTGACCTGATGGGTGCATGGGTCAACCGGCCCACCACCACGGCGGCCGCCGGCATGGCCGCCGCCGTGATCATGGGCCTCGACATCACTTTGTTGACGCTGGGCTGACCCGCCCATGGGTCACTGCGCGATGTCGACCCGGAGCGCGGTCGCACCGCGCAGGTAGACGTGCTGGATGTCCGAGCGCGGCCGGTCGGCCTCGATGTGGGCCATCAGCCGGATCACGCGGGGCAGTGCGTGGGGTACGTCGATCTCGCTCGCGCACAGCAACGGGACGTCGTGGAAGCCGAGCTTGCGCGCGGCCAGTGCCGGGAACTCCGCGCTCAGGTCCGGGGTCGCGGTGAAGATGACACTGATGACGTCGTCGGTCGTCAGGGCGTTGCGGGTCATCACCTCGGTGACGAGCTCCGTCGTCGCCTCGAGTATCTGGTCACGGTCATCAGCGTCGATCTGGATGGCACCACGTACCGCTAGTACCGCCACGAAACACCTCTTTCATGAACTTTCGCCCGCCGATCCGTGCACTCAGGATCAGAGCTCGACGGCCGCGTACAGCTCGCCGATCTCCTGCGTGGTGAGCGCCCGGATCGTGCCCGACCTCAGACGGCCGAGCTTGACCGGCCCGAACTCGGTACGGGCGAGTTGCTGCACCGGATGACCGACCTCGGCGAGCAGGCGGCGCACGATGTGCTTACGGCCCTCGTGAAGGGTCACCTCGACGAGGATTCGCTTGCCGACCTGGTCGAACACGCGGAAATCGTCCGCCTTGGCGAAACCGTCCGCGAGCTTGACGCCCTTCTTGAGCCTCCGCCCGAGATCACGGCCGATCGGCCCGTGGATCTCGGCGAGGTAGGTCTTCGATACACCGTATCGCGGGTGCATGAGGCGGTTCGCGAGCTCACCGTCGTTCGTGAGCAGCAGCAACCCCTCGGTGTCGGTGTCGAGACGGCCGACGTGGAAGAGCCGCTCGGGCACGTCACCGACGTAGGTCATCAGTGACTTGCGGCCCTTGGGGTCGGACATGGTGCTGACCACGCCCGTAGGCTTGTTGAGCATGTAGTAACGCAGCTCGGTCTGGGTGGGGATGCGCTTGCCGTCCACGTGGATGACGGCGTGCTGGGGGTCGACGCGGGCGCCGAACCAGGTGATCTTCTCGCCGTCGACGGTCACCCGCCCGGCCGCGATCAGGTCATCGCAGGCGCGCCGGCTGGCCACGCCGGCCTCGGCGAGCACCTTCTGGAGCCGTACGCCTTCGTTGGTCTGGTTCACTGCTGTAGTTCCTCTATGCCTTCCAGGTCATCGGGCAGGTAGGGGGCGAGCTCGGGCAGCTCGTCCACGGTGTTCAGGCCGAGCCGCTCCAGGAAGTAGGTGGTCGTCCGGTAGAGCACCGCCTGGTGCTCCGGGTCGTGCCCCGCCTCCTCGATGAGTCCGCGCATCGTCAGCGTGCGGATCACGCCGTCGCTGTTGACTCCTCGGATCGCCGACACCCGCGCCCGGCTCACCGGCTGGCGGTAGGCGATGACGGCGAGGGTCTCCAGCGCGGCCTGCGTCAGCCGCGCCGCCTGGCCGTCCCGCACGAACCGCTCGACGAGGGGGGCGCAGACGTCTCGAGTGTAGAACCGCCAGCCACCTGCGATCTCCCTAAGGTCGAACCCCCGGGCCTGCTCGGTGTATTCCGCCGCCAGTTCCCGCAGCGTGGCGGCGACCTCGTCCCGTGGCCGTTCGAGGATCTGGGCGAGGGTCACCTCGGGCACCGGCTCGTCCACGACGAGCAGGATCGCCTCCAGCCCGGCGCGCAGCGCCGGCTCCGCGGCGGCGCCCTCGGGCGCGTCGAACAGCGCCCCCGGCTCGGCGGCGCCGTCGAACGGCTCCCCCGCAGGCGCCGGAGCGACCTCATCCGCGGGCTCGGTGTGCGTCTCGTCGTGCGCTTCGGCGCCCGCGAGCGTCGCGTCGGCGAGGGGTTCACCGGAGTCGTCGGGCTCCGGTGTCAGGTCAGTCATCGTTCTTCTCCACCGGTCGTCCTGAGTAGTCGTCACCGACGATGACATCGCCGTCCTCGGCGCCGGTCCAGGTGACGTACAGCTCGCCCAGGGGTTCCAGCTGCTCCAGCGAGACCGCCTGCTCGCGGTAGAGCTCGAGTACGGCCAGGAACCGGGCGACGATCTCGAAGGTGCCGGCGCAGTCGGCGGTCAGGGTACGGAAGGTGGTGCGCTCGAGGCGCCGCAGCCGCTCCACCAGCAGGCGCCCCTGCTCCCGTACGCTCGCCTGCGGTGCGTAGATGTGTTCCACCGAGACGGTCGGCACGGGTTTGGGCGCGAGGGTCTTGGCGGCCAGGCGGGCGAACTCCGCCGGGCCCAGGCCGATGAGCACCTCCGGCAGGAGGTTCGCGAACCTCGGCTCCATCGGCACCGTACGCGCGAAGCGGCGCGACTCCCGCGCGATCCGGCCCGAGAAGACCGCGGCGACCTCCTTGTACGCGCGGTACTGCAGGAGCCGCGCGAACAGCAGGTCGCGGGCCTCCAGCAGGGCCAGGTCCTCCTCGTCCTCCACCTCGCCGGAGGGCAGCAGCCGCGCGGCCTTCAGGTCGAGGAGGGTCGCGGCGACCAGCAGGAAGTAGCTCGCCTGATCCAGGTCCCACTCGCGTCCGTAGGAACGGATGAAGGCGATGAACTCGTCGGTGACCTTGTGGAGGGACACCTCGGTGATGTCGAGCTTGTGCTTGGCGATGAGGCCGAGAAGCAGGTCGAAGGGACCCTCGAAGTTGTCGAGGTGCACCTCGAATCCGCGCTTGTGCTCCTCCGGGGCCGGCTCACTCACCTGGTCAACGGTAGTGGAGGCCACGCACTCCCCTGCCGCATGCGCACGGAATGCTCCCCCAGAGTGGACGTGGCCGGGCATCCCGGGCCTCCGGTGCGGTCACGACGACCACACCGGAAACGCTCACATGAGGGAATGCCACCTCTGGAGTACCTCCTTGGCGAGTTCCCGATAGGCGTTCGCGCCCATGGACGACGGGTCGAAGCGGGTGATGGGTTCACCCACGACGGTCGCATCCGGGAACCGGACCGTGCGGTTGATGACCGTGTGGAAGACCTGCTCGCCGAAGGCGTCCACGATGCGGCCGAGCACCTCACGGGTGTGGAGGGTGCGGGAGTCGTACATCGTCGCCAGGAAGCCGTCGATCGCCAGCTCCTGGTTGAGCCGGCCCTGGACCTTCTCGATCGTCTCCATCAGCAGCGCGACACCGCGCATCGCGAAGTATTCGCACTCGAGAGGAACGAGAACGCCCTGGCTGGCGGTCAGCGCGTTGACGGTCAGCAGACCCAGCGAGGGCTGGCAGTCGATCATGATGTAGTCGTAGTCGGCCACGACCGGCTTGAGCAGACCGCCGAGGATGTACTCGCGGCCGACCTCGTGGACGAGCTGGACCTCCGCGCCGGACAGGTCGATGTTGCTGGGCAACAGGTCCATGCCCTCGACGCTGGTCTCCAGGATGACCTCTTCGGTCTCCACGCCCCGCTCCATGAGCAGGTTGTAGATCGTGAGGTCGAGCTGGCGCGGGTCGCCCTTGCCCAGACCCACCGACAGCGCGCCCTGCGGGTCGAAGTCGACCAGCAGCACACGCCTGCCCTGCTCGGCGAGGGAGGCACCCAGGTTGATGGTGGTCGTCGTCTTGCCGACGCCGCCCTTCTGGTTACAGACCGAGACGATGCGTGCGGGTCCGTGCTCGGCCAGAGGGGGCGGGTCGGGGAACGACGGGATGGGACGCTGCGTCGGCCCTAGCGGCGCGGCGTCACGCGGATCGGTCGCGATCGCGGTCGAGAGCGCCCTTTCGGATCGTGCTCTCTCCTGCTGCGCGCTGATGTCAGTCACCAGCTACTCGAACCTCCCCGGCGACCCTCGGTTTACCGTCAAGATGGGGACTCTATGGCCTGTCAAGTACTGCGGCAAGGCGGCACACCGGCCACCACGGGATTGGTCAGACGTCGGCCCGCGGATGCGCCGACGCGTAGACCTCACGCAGCCGATCGACGGTGACCAGGGTGTAGATCTGGGTCGTCGTCACGGACGCGTGGCCCAGCAACTCCTGCACCACCCTAACGTCGGCGCCACCGTCGAGGAGGTGCGTCGCGAAAGAGTGCCGGAGAGTGTGCGGAGAGACGTCCTTCAGCTCCGCGCGCCCGGCCGCCGAGCGCAGCGTCGACCAGGCACTCTGCCGCGACAGCCGCCCGCCCCGCGCGTTGAGGAACAGCGCGGTGCCGCCCTGGCCGCCGGCGTTCAGGACCGGGCGTGCCCGCACGAGGTAGGCATCCAGGGCCTCCCATGCGTACCGGCCGACCGGGACGACCCGGTCGTTGGCTCCCTTGCCGTGCAGGCGCACGACCGCGTCGGTGAGGTCGACGTCGCCGACCTCCAGGCCGACCGCCTCGGAGATCCGC
>DASQPY010000151.1:0-3087 GCA_035643735.1 Actinoallomurus sp.
ATCAGCTCCAGGTCGACACTCCGCTGGTGGGCGATCTGACCGAGCGCGAAGCCGACGAACTCGCGGCGGCGCGTACACAGGATCACCGACACCTTCGGCCGACCGGGCACCGACAGTCCTGCGGCACGGCTGAGATTCCGCCAGCGCGCCTGGGTCGAGTGGGCGCGCAGCGCCGCGCGGCGAAGCCTGACGCTGTGCTCCTCCCTGACAAGGACGTGCTCCGCCAGGCTGTGGTCGTCGACCCCGGTGATCAGTTCGGTGAGATCGGCGCCGAGCGCCCCGGCCCACGACGGAGCGGAGGCCGCGTGGAGCGGCACCCCCGCCGCGGCGAGTCCCGCGATCACTCGGACGGCGGCGACGGAACCGGAGTCGTGATCCCACTCGAGGCGTACGTCGCGCAGTTGCCGAAGCCGGGCGACATCGGCGTCGGTCACCCCGCCCGACGGGTGGAACCGCACGAGATCCGTGGAGTCCACCTGAACCGACCAGCGGTTCCCGGCCCGGACCAGCACTCCGGTTCCGAGTTCAGGCGTCGAGACGAATCCCATCGGATTCACCGAACGCTCGTCGACCGGTGGCACCTCGTCGGCGGGGATCGGCTCGGCCTGCGAGGGCCGATCGGGCCGCGGCCGGTCGATGACCCGCACTCGCGCGTCGGACCACGGAGACGGGTCCGGCCCGACCGAGCGAAGCACGAGCTCGGCAGGCGGGGGCTCATCCGCGTCGCCGAGCGGACCACTCATCGTCGTCAGTGTGACTCCGGGATCGCCCGGGCGCCAGTGCGACGCACCGGCACCCGCGAGCGCGACCCGCGGAGCCGGCGACGCCAGGATGCGGTGCCCGCCGAGGCCGCGAACCAGCGCGGCGACGACTCCGCCCGCCCCTCTGGAACGCTTGAACCGGACCTCCACCGACCATTCTCCCTCCGCCCCACGCCGAGCCTGGGCGGAGAGCAGGGGATGCCAGTCCGCGGGTACCGCCGGAAGGGCGAACGGCCGATCCGGCGGCGACGTCGTCACCGCGATGACGACATGTCTGGCCTTGGGCAGCAGCCCCGCAAGAGAGGCCGCGCGCCGAAGATCGGTGAACGTACGGGCGATCACCGCCACGACCCCCGACTCCGGATCCTCGAGCGGGGTGCCCGGATCGGCGGCGTCGAGATCGATCATCTGGCCACTGGAGCTCGCCGCGCCCAGAGCGCCCGCCATCACTTCCGGAAGGTCTTCCGAGGAAAAGCCGATGACCGCGGCGAGTATCGGCGAAGAGGGAAGAACGTCTCGGATCGACTGCGGTATCACTTCACCTGCCGTGTGAACACATGGGCACCCTTGTCAAAGCGCAATGTCACGCGCTCGAGTTCAGGGTATTCGTCCAGCCAGCCGTCGCTGACCACGAGTTCCTCGCCCCGCTCGGCGTCATCCAAGACGATGACAGCGTCATCGTCGCACCGTGGGAACAGCACCGGCACCGCGGGGAAACGCGCCTGCGGTCCGATCGTCCCCGGCGGCCCGTCCACGAAAAGCAGTCCGATGTCGGTGAGGTCTTCGAGGGCTTCCACGTCGTACCAGGAGTAGCTCCGCTCCCCGTGCTTCCAGTCGGCCAGCGGCGCGAGGCGGACCTCGACCACGTCGTCGAGATCGTGGGCGCGGACGAGATCGCGTGACATTCGCCAGTAGCGCTCGTCGTGCTCGAGGCAGACGACCCTGCACGGCTTGATCTGCTCAGCGAAGTAGCCGAGCCAGATGCCCGAGGACCCACTGCCGCATTCGACGATGAGCTTGGGATGCCGTTGCCGGACGATCTCGGCGAGAAACCGCACCACGTCCGGCGACGCCGCCCATCCCCGCAGCGACGGCATGGGCGCGCGCGGGTGGATCAGGTTCCGGATGTCGACGTAGGCCTCGAGCTGCTCGTAATTCACCTTGCCGGTTCGCTCGAGACTCTTCACGTCCCGATCCAGTTTTCCGACGAGCCGGATGTCCTCGGTCAGGGTGGAGAGCCCTTCGTCGACCTTGGACAGGCGGCGCGTGACGGTCGTCAGCCGCCGGACGACCCGGCGGACCATGACCACGACGAGGACGAGCGCCCCGAGGACGGCGACGACGGCCGAAAGGCCGACCGCCTCCGTCGCGGTGACGACATTGGTGATGCCCAGCGTCACCACGACTGCCACGACCACGGCCGTACCGGCGATGACGGACAGGGTGACCTGTCTGGGCGAAAGTACGAGCATCCGAAAAGCCTGCCAGGAGTTTGGTTCTCTCACGCATCGACCAGCAAGAACACGCGATACTGTCTTAACGGATTTATCGGCATTTGGGCAGATGTTCACCGTCCAGTCTCCTGGCGCCGTCCGGGACCACGACTCCACGCCCGAAGGCCCGCGGCGCCTCAGCGGCGGATCGCGACCACGGTGCTCCCCGGCAGGTGGTCCACCACGACGAAGTCGCGGGAGTCGAACTGCCCGGGCTGGAAGCGCAGCGTCGTCGGCAGGCCCAACGGCCGCCATACCAGGTCGGGTTTCTCCCCATGGAGGACGAAGACGTCGATCGGACCGAATCTCGTGTGCGCGGAGGCCTGGGCGAACATGGCCGGATCGGTGATCTCGGAAAGCCTGGTGAGCTCGGCGTACCGATCGTCCCAGCGGACCGGCCCTCCGGAGGCACTGCGCTCGACTCCGATGTAACCCCGCCAGGGCAGGAAGGCGAACAACTGCTCGTCATAGGACAAGGTCCGTGGCCGGGCATACTTGCCCAGCACGCTTTCGACGGCTCGCTGGACCGGCCCGGCCGGAAACCAGGGCGTTCGGACGACCTGGGACGCCGAGCCACTGAACCGGGGACGGTTGCCGTACGGTTCGGCCTGGTCGTGGGCGCGGGCAGCCTGGATGTTCGACGCGCCGTCCGCGGCGACGTTCAGCTTGGCCTCACCGGTTGATCCAGGCGTCCAGAGGACGCCGGGCATGACTGCGTGCCAGTAGGTGTATCCGGCGAAGACCAGCACGATCGCGATGGTGGCGGCAGCGGCCCCGCGCGGGAACGGCGTGGCGGCACGCCGCGCGAGCGCCGGTGCGACATCGAACGCGGT
>DASQPY010000152.1:0-2139 GCA_035643735.1 Actinoallomurus sp.
GATGCCGCTCAAGTGAACAACATTCGCTTCCGAATGTAACACCGTTCACTGTACCGTGAACAGCGTCCACAGTCAACCGCGGTGTTCGGAGGCGGACATGGTCGAGCCAGATAACACACCGGCAGCTGGCGACGCCGGCGCGCACCAGCTGTGGTTCACCCCTCCGGTGGTCGACCAGGACCGGCGCCGCACCCTGACCCGCGAACGCTTGGTTGCCGAGGCGCTTTCCGTCATCGCGGCCGACGGCGTGGACGCGTTGAGCATGCGCGCACTGGCGACCCGTCTCGAGGTCGTACCCGCGGCGCTATACCGCCACGTACGCAACAAGGAGCAGCTCTACGATCTCGTCCTGGACGGGGTGCTGGCCGAGGTCGACGACCATGTCGATCGGACCCTCGCCTGGACCGAGCAGATCAAGATCCTCGCGCACCGGCTGCGGACGGTCCTGGACAACCATCCCGGCATCGCCGCGCTGCTCAAGGTCCGCGACCCGCTCGGACCACACTCCCTCGCCCTCGCCGAGGCCTTCCTCGCACCGCTGCGTGCCGCTGGCCTCCCCGCAGGAGAAACCGGCCTGGCCTTTTCCCTGCTTTACGATTACACCCTCGGCTTCGCCCTCAGCGGCCCCACCTCCATCAACGAGCAACGCCTCCGGGACGCCGCGACCAGGAGCAGACTCCACACGTTCCTCCGGTCGCTGCCGCCCGACCGCTTCCCGGCCCTGGTCGCCATCGGAGAACACGTCTGGGTCGACAACCGCGACGAACGGTTCGCCGCCGGCCTCGACACCCTCATCGACGGACTCCAAGCGGAGCGCCGCCGCCGACAGCGCAGCCGCCAACCCAAGTAGCCCAACCCGGGTCTGCCCGACCTCCACCGCACCGCGGAACGTGACCCACACGCAACCTGGTCGCGACTGCTGGGCGCCGGCTGCCCGTTCGCCGGCCCAGCACGCCGGGTTCGTCGGATTGCTTGCTCAGCCGTCGGTTTCCGGAGGCGTACGGTGTAACCGAGGTCACCTCGCGCGCTGACAGCCAAGTCTTCGTCGCCTCGGCGAGCGTCGAAACCCACACGATTCGGGCTGGGACGGGCGGACAACATGACGTCGACCAGTGGCACCGTCCAGCCGGCCGGCACCCGGTCGGCTGACGAGGCCGCCGTCGGCGCCTCAAACCGAGCGGTCGCGAAGCCGTCCGTCGACGACGTCGAGCCGTCCAGGGACCCGACGAACCGCCACCACCTCTCCCGCTCAGGTACGGCGGGGGCAAGGAGACCATCGATGTCTGATGAGCGGAAAGGCCGACAGGTCGAGGTCACGGAGCACGGCGAGGTCGTCGCCGTCGCCGATGTTGAACCGACGGACGATCAGGGCGTCATTCGCGCGTCGTTGCAGGCCCAGGCCGGCCACCTCCCTACGGGTACCCGGGCCCGGCTGGTCGACGGGGTGCTGGACCTCCCCCAGACGACAGACAGCAACCGGCTGGAGGCGACGATCCCGCTCGGGGACGCGGAGTCTCTCGACCGGCTGCGGGAACGCTGCGACGAGGTGCGCACCCGTCCTGCCGGGGCGAGCTGCCTCGTCGACGCCGCGCTTCCGGCCGACGCTGGGCCCCCGGAGCTCGACGCCTCAACCGACCGACCCGACTGAGTTGCGCCCTCAGGCGCCGCAGGCGCCCACACCGTCGACCCGAGGCGGGGGCCGCGCCAGCAATCGCCACCAGCGACGGCGGACGGTGGGGTACGCGGCGGGCATCGCGGGTCAGGACAGTCCGGTGGCGGCGCACGCCTCGGGCAGTGTGGCCCAGCCGGTGCCGACCAGCAGCCAGCCATCGTGGCCGGCGAGACGGTTGGTGGGGTCGTGGATCTTGACCTGCCAGTTGCCGGGCGTGGTCTCCCGGGCGTAGGCGGTCCGGCCACGGCAGGTTCCGCGATGGCTTCCGAGGACCGAGGGCCGGTCCGGCGTCGTGGTGAGCGGACTGTCGGTGCGCATTGGTGGCTCCGCAGGGGACGTCACCCGAGTGTCCGGCGGTGAGCGGTGATGCTCACGGGGTGCGGCGTCGTGCGCGGCGATCCCGGCCCGGACGGGCTGTGGCTCAGCGATGTACACGCTACGCCCCCGGAACCAACCGGGATACCTCG
>DASQPY010000153.1:0-3803 GCA_035643735.1 Actinoallomurus sp.
CGAACTGTCCGACTTTGGATCAACCGGCGCCGGACGTCGCGCCACTCCCGGGGAACCGGGTTCTGCCAACCCAAATCTCGATTCGGTGGGGAAGGAACAACTGTCATGAGTGAAAACTTCGAGGGCCATAAAGTCGTGGTCGTCGGCGGCAGCAGCGGCATGGGCCTGGCCACGGCCCACCAAGTGGTCGCCGGGGGCGGCACCGCCGTGATCACGGGCCGAGACCAGGACAAGGTCCGGGCCGCGGTCGAAGCGTTGTCGCAGAACGGAAAGGCGTGGGGCATCACGGCGGAGCTGACCGACCGCGACCAGGTGCCCGAGGTCCGAAAGCAGCTCGCCGCCGAGCACGCCGACGCGACCCTGCTCGTCAACGCCGCGGGTTTCTTCATCCCGAAGGCGTTCAGCGAGTACGACGAAGCCTTCTACGACTCGTACAACGAACTGAACCGCGCACTGTTCTTCATAACGCAGACCGTCGTCGCGGGTATGGTCGCAGGAGGCCAGGGCGGCGCCATCGTCAACATCGGCTCGATGTGGGCGCACCAGGGCATCGCGGCGACGCCGCACACCGGCTACTCCGTGCAGAAGGGCGGCCTGCACTCGTTCACTAAGGCGCTCGCGATCGAGCTGGCGCCGCACAGCATCCGGGTTAACGCGGTCGCGCCCGCGGTCGTGAAGACACCTCTATACCTGGGCTTCGTCCCAGCGGACAAGCTCGATGAAACCGTCGACAGCTTCGACAGCTTCCATCCGCTGGGGCGGGTCGGCAGCCCGGAGGACATCGCGAACGCGGTGTCGTTCCTGCTGTCGGACAAGTCGAGCTGGATGACCGGCGCCATCGTCGACGTCGACGGCGGCATCATGGCCGGCCGCAACTGACCCTCGGAACGTAAGGCCGGGATCGCGTCGGCCGGGGCTCCGGACGTGCCCGTACGCGTCCGCAGCCCGGGCCCGCGGGGAAACCACCGGCGAGTTCGGCGAGACCGTGGCTCGGCCGACCCGCACGTGATCGCACTCGATGGTGAAGTCAGCAACTCCAGCCATGCCGACCAGTTCGCCGGACCGGCCTGGCGTTCGGCTCGGCCTCGGCTGGCTGACGGTGTCAGTCCGGCGGGGCGACGGTGAGGGTCGCCGGGCCAAGCTGCAGCACGCCGTCGTCGAGGGGCGTGCACCGCACGCCGCCGCGCCCGCGCAGGCCGCGGAAGGCGCCTGGCGCGAGCATGACGTCCATCCAGGCGCACGGGTTGGCCGGGCGGTTGGCCTGGAACCGGACCGGTCCCGCGCCGGAGTCGAGCGCGAACACCGCGCCCGGGTCCGGCCGCCGGGCCGCGAGGTCGTCGACCGGGAAGCCACGCAGGATGATGTTGCGCCTGGTCAGCAACGGATTGAGCGGACGGTCCAACGGTGTTCCCGCGCCGACGAGCGTCTCCGCGAGCTCGTCCAGCGCGGCCGCGTCGAACACCGTCACGGCGGCGTTGCGGTGTGCCCGCTGGCCGAAGTACCGGTCGCCGACCAGCCCGAGCCCGGCCCGCACGGTGACCTCGGTCCGGATGGCCGGCTCCGCGTCGGGCCGCGGCCCGTCCTGAGGCCGGCCCTCGTAGGCGTGCACCGGCGAGACCAGCAACCCGACGATCTCGACGGCGACCGAGCCGGCGACGCCACCACTCACGTCCTCGACCCTAGCTAGCTGCGGGTGACACGATGCAGGGTGACCGACGACTCCGCTCCCGCCACCGACGACCTCCGTCGTCGAGGGTCGTGCCGAATTCGACGTATGCCACAAATCTCATCAAGTCATCGGTACCGGCCGTCGTAGCGGACTCCGCTCCGGGTATCAGTGAAGCTGACGCCCACCCGCACTCCGCCCTCGACGATCCACCGAACCGAGTACGTCGCCCGGTACGTTGGCGGCCAGAACGAAGAGAAGGTCCCGTCACCGGTCACAGACCACTCGCCGGCTGACGGTGTGCCCCTGTCGACGTAGGTCGTTCCACCATCCGCCGTGAACGATTGAGTCGCGCCATCTTGAAACACAAACTGTGAAGCGGTCAGCGCGGCGATCATGTCCACCGCATCGACCGGCTGGCCATCGACGACGTTCTTACCGGAGGGAATACGGTCCATCGAATGCTCCTGACATCGGGTAGGACGCCGGCCCCCGCCCGTCGCGGCAGTGGCTACGACACTGTTGAATGACCAACTCGGACAACCTGGCGAGGCTCACCTACGAGGACGTTATAGTCCATTATGCGGCCTCGCTACAGAAGCTTCGGCCAAACGGGGCCGCACGGCCGCGACCGTCAGGCGCGCGTCCTGGTGCCTATCCGCTCGAACCCGCTGGTGAACGACAGAGGCTTGCCGACTGATACCACGCAAGTCTACTCTGGACGCGATGGTCCAGTTGTTCCAGTCCCGGTCGCATGGCCGCAAGCGCTGGAGCGAAAGGTGTTGGATGGTATGACCGGCCAGCCTGATGAAATCCAGGTCCGGAAGGTTGAGCAAACACGACTCTATGAGGCCGTGATCGCGGGCGAGGTGGTAGGAAGCCTGGCCTACGAGACTGTGGGCGGAAGGATCTCCCTCACCCACTCGTTTGTCGACCCCGACCGCCGAAACATAGGGGTGGGCTCGGCACTAGCAGAGTTTGCTCTCACCGATGTGACGGCATCGGGAGAGCGACCAGCCGTTTACTGCGCGTTCGTTTCGGACCATGTCGATGCCCACCCGAGGTGGAAAGATGCCGTCGACGTCTCGCACTCGGCACTGATCCCGACACGGAGTACGCCTCCACAGGACACCGCCGCGCCACGCAACCAAGATCGTTCAGGGCAAGAGGATCCATCGGCCTCGTCAAGGCCGGCCGCCCAGTCGCAACCTTGAAACTGGAGCGAGTATGTCATTCGTCACCCGGGTCGGCCCGGGCACGGCGCTGGCGCGGACGGAATCGTGAAGATCGATTGAGTGACTACGCGCTTCGGGCGAGCATGCTGTCCGCTACCGCGGTGCGCGGCGAGACGCACTGGACCATCTCAACTTCACGGTCCGGTCTCGTCGGATCGGCGTGCCCGGCCCGAACGGTGCGGGCAAGACCACGTTCCTGCCTGCCTGCGCCTGGCCGCGCCGGCGCCGAGCAGCGACGGCGGGATCCGCCCGTCCATCGTGAGGCCGACGATGATGTACGCGCCGAGGGAGATCAGCAGCGCGAAGACGATCATTACCAGCTCGACGCCCCGCCGCGGACGCCTGCAAGAAGGCGGCGCAGCCGACGCCGCGTCCGACCCGATCCGGGCACCGCACGGTAAGCCGTCGCCGCGTCCGAGCGTGCCCAGTGGCTGTCAGAGGGCGTGACTTCGCCGCCCACCGGAGCCGCCCCCTTTGCCGCGCAAGCGCTCCATCGTGCCGCGCACCGCGTCCTGTTCGTACGCGGGCAGGTCGGAGACGCTGCTGCCGGTGCGCTCGAAGACCTTCGACAGGTCGAGGCCGGCGACGTTCTGGTTCACGCCCCGGTAGATGACCACCTCGGTGCCCTGGGCCCCGACGTAGTACCGCCCCTGGGTGTACTGGTAGCCGGCGTATCCGGCGTCCGCGACGACCAGGACGAGGATGATCACGCCGAACGCCCACGGCCAGCGCCGGCGGCGCGGCCGCGCCTCCTCGTCGGCGAAGTCGTCCCCCTTATCGCCGTCTTCCTCGTCGATCGTCGGCGTCATGCCGGTCAGCATGTCGCACGCGCGGCTCGCCGGGGTATCCTTCGGCGGCGCCTCGGCCCGTCGCGTGGCGTTCGCCGCCGCGCCCGCCACCAC
>DASQPY010000154.1:0-5148 GCA_035643735.1 Actinoallomurus sp.
CACGTCCTCCGCTGCCGCCTCACACGGCCAGGGCACCCGCAGGCAACGTCCTGTCATCGGCACGAGGGCGCACCCGCCGACGCGTGCGTCTGTTTGAGATCGGAGCCAAGCGTACGGTCGGCGGCAGTGTGGCGTGCAGTCACTGCCCGTAAGAGAACCGAAGGTCGGCGAAGAGCAGGTGGTTGAGCCGACGCCGAAGGTGTCCGGTCTTGCTCTGGTCAGGAGCTTCGTCGAGAGTGAGCAAGGTGAACCTCAGCGAGGTCTCGCCTCCCACGGCCGTCAGCTCGAAGTGCACCTGATCGTTGGGTCTACTGGGCCAAAGCGATGACCACACGACCCGGTCGGGCTTTTCGGCCTCCAAGACCCTCGGCTCTCCTTCATCGGAGAGCAGGTGTAGCCATGGCCGAGCTCCCTGCCGATGAGGCTCCACAAGCGACTCCCAGACCACCGACGGGGGCGCCGGCAGTTTGCGTGCTCTCGAGCCGATTTCGAACACGTCAGAGAACCGTACGTGGACCCACGCAGCGCTCGACCTTTCAACGGCAGCCGGGGATACCTCCCCGCGGCAGAAGAGGGCGTTTGTCCGCACACCAGCAGGCTCGCCCGTCAAAAACATGGAGATGACGAGCCCGGCATACCCAGCCCCGCCGGATCAGCTGTCCGGCAGGCTGTGGCCGGCGACCTGAGCGCGTTGCCCGGGTCAGGTGTCGACCTTGAAGGGGTCGTGTTCGGCCAGCAACTTGTCCAACCGGGCCTGGTCCACACGCCCGGCGATCGTGGCCGTGTCCTGCCGGTCCCGCACGCACTTGGCGAGCGTGAAGGTAGAGGTCACCGCGTACAGCAGCGCGAGCCCGAGAAACGCCCTGATCCATCCGCCGACCGGCAGATAGGCGATGCCGATCACGCAGGCCGCCAATGACACCCCGAACGAGATGGCCGCCTGAACCAGGAACGCGGCTGTGGTACTTGATTTGACCGTTGTGCTCATGTCCCACATCGTCGGCTGGTTCGACCTTGCCCACATGAGCAGTAGTACTCAACTCTCCTGGGCGCGCCCCGAAACTCGGTCCACTATGCAGCACCCGCTCGGCGGCAGGAGAGGGCGTTGTGGCTGACCGCGCCAGGCTGCTCGCGGTCAGTAGAGCGCGCACTCCCAGGGCTCAAGGTCCGCTTCTCCGGGAGGAAGTTCTCCCGTGCAGTATCGGTACAGCCACGTGGCGGCGCGGCGCTCGGCGTACTTCTCGTTGACGGGTTCTCCCCGGTCGTCCAGTTCGAGGACGTTGGCGAAGGTGGCGAAGCAGGTCTCCATCTGGGACGGTGAGTCCTTCAACTCATCCCAGTAGTTGATCCCGTCCAGCATGGGGTGACCGATCGAGCCTCGGGCGACCCATCCGGCAAGGCGACGGATCGCCCCCGATGCGCCATGACTGAGATGGGAGGACATGTGTCGAAGCTACTCTGTGACCTTGGATGTCAACGTCCTCAATTCGGCATGACCGCATCATCCCGGGATGACCACACGATCAGCGGCAGAAGAGGATGTCGGCGTATGGTCGGCCGTCACCGGGACCACGCCGTGGATGCTCACCACGAGCTGTGCACGGCGCGCGGCACGCCGAAATCCCCAACCCCGTCTAGACCACGTGCGCATCCGCCGCCGACGTGAGATGAACCGAACGAGGCGAAGACGATACTCGCGGCGCCGGGCGAAGACGGCGGTACGGCCCGGCGTCCGGCTCTTCAGGGCGCCCTACCTGTTAGTGACGCGCCCGGCCGTCGGTGACCCGCTCCGGCTTCGGCCGGCCGGCGGCGATCAGGTGGGCGCAGCGGGCGGCGTGCTCGGGGGCGGCGCCGATTCCGACGGCCAGCTTCGTCCCCAGGGGCAGCAGGAGCCGCTCGACGCCATCGCCGTCGTCGCCGAAGAAACCGGCGATCTCCAGCAGCACGTAGCCGTGGACCGCGCTCCAGATCTGGGCCGCCGCCGAGGCCGGCTCCTCCTCGCAGGGGCCGCCCGCCTCGATGACGCGCGTCACGGCGGCGACCAGCTGGGCGAACGCGGCCTGCCCTTCGGGAAGGGCGTTCGCGACGGTCGACACGACCAGGTCCTTGCCGCCCTGACGGCCGCCGGGTGAGGTCACCCCGAACATCAGCCGGTACAGCTGGGGATTGTCCAGCGCGTGGTCACGGTACGCCAGTCCGAGTGCGAGCAGGTCCGCGACCGGATCGTCCCCGCGTGGAACCTCCTCCATGCGCCGACCGAACCGGATGAAGCCCTCCCGCATGATCTCCGTGATCAGCTGACCCATTCCCCCGAAGTGCGTGTAGACCGCCATCGTCGACATGCCGACCTCGGCCGCCAGGCGTCGGGCCTGCAGGGCCTCGGGGCCGCCGGCGGCCAGGAGCCGGATCGCGGCCTCCAGCAGGCGGTCGCGCGGATCCGCCTCGCTGGCGGGTTTTCGTGAACTCACCCTTGCCATCATGCCATAACGATGTTATGCCTATACATAACGTTGTTATGTCCCTTATTCGACCGATGGGAGACGCGGATCATGAGTAACCCATTCCTCGAGGGTGGTTTCGCGCCGGTCAGGCAGGAGTGCACTGTCACCGATCTGCCCGTTACCGGGACCATCCCCGCGCATCTGGACGGCAGATACCTGCGCAACGGGCCGAACCCCGCGGCGGAGGTCGATCCCGACACATACAACTGGTTCACCGGGGACGGGATGGTGCACGGCATCCGCATCCGCGACGGGCGGGCCGAGTGGTATCGCAACCGCTGGATCCGTACGCCCCGGGTCGCCGCCGCCCTCGGAGAGTCGTTCTCCAGGACCAGAGGCAGCGCGCCGCTCACCGGGACGGGCGCCAACACCAACGTGATCGGCCATGCCGGCCGTACCCTCGCCTTGGTCGAGGCGGGCCTCGCCAACCACGAACTCACCGACGAACTCGACACCGTCGGGTTCTGCGACTTCGACGGCACCCTGCCCGGCGGCTACACCGCTCATCCCAAGCGAGACCCCGAATCCGGAGAACTGCACGCGGTGTCGTACTTCTTCGGCAAAGGCAACCAGGTGCAGTACTCGGTGATCGACGCTGCCGGACACGCACGCCGTACGGTCGACATCGGCGTCACCGGCAGCCCGATGATGCATGATCTCTCGCTGACTGAGTCCCATGTCGTGTTCTACGACCTGCCCGTGACGTTCGACGCGCGGCAGGCCGCGGAGGTGACGGTGCCGCGGTTCCTGCGCGCGCCCGCCCGGCTCGTCATGTCCGCGCTCATCGGACGCGTGCGTATCCCCGATCCGATCATCGCGGCGGCCGGCCGGCGGAGCGGCTCGGGCGACCGGATGCCCTACCGCTGGAACCCGAAGTACCCGGCGCGGATCGGCGTCATGCCACGGTCCGGGGGTGCCCTCGACGTCCGGTGGTTCGAGGTGGAGCCGTGCTATGTCTTCCATCCGCTGAACGCCTACGACGACGGCGACACGATCGTGCTCGAGGTCGTCCGCCATGCGAAGGTCTTCGACCGGGACCTGCACGGCCCCACTGAGGGTGCGCCCACCCTCGCCCGCTGGACCGTCGACGTCAGCGCCGGAAAGGTCCGCGAGGAGCAGGTGGACGACCAGTCGCAGGAGTTCCCCCGGGTGGACGAACGGCTCGTCGGCCGTCGGCACCGGTACGGCTACGCGCTGGCACTGGGCGGCGGCATCACGGCGTCGGATACGGTGCTCAAGCACGACGTCATGCGCGGCACGACCATGCGGCGTTCCTTCGGCGAGGGCCGGTACGCCGGCGAGTTCATCTTCGAGCCGAACGCCCCCGACGCCGCCGAGGACGACGGCGTGCTGATGGGATTCGTCTACGACCCGACTGCCGACCGTACCGACCTCATGCTGCTCGACGCGGGAAGCATGGAGACCGTCGCCGCCATCCACCTCCCCACCCGCGTGCCCGCCGGCTTCCACGGAAACTGGGTGCCGGCCCAGTAGCCCGGCGACACATACCGGCCCGACCGGGCGACCAGCAGGGTGAGGCGACGGCACGCTGGCCAGGCCCGTGGTCAGACGCCCGCGTCGGCGAAGCGCAGGAAGGCGCCGATGCCGTGCTCGGCTCCGAGCCTGCCCTTCGGCACCTTGACCGTATCCGCGCCGGTCCCCCGCCAGCGCGCGGACCACGATCGCGTCGGCGCGGTCCTAGACCGGGTCCGCGATGCTCAAGCCACGGAGTTCGGCGGCCGACGTCGCCAGGCCGGTCGGCGCCGGGCCGAACCACAGCCGGTCAGGGGACTCCGGATGGTCTTCGATCAGCAGGACGCGGCGAAAAAGCGCGGCTCGTATAGCCCGGCGGTTGATCAACAGCCTGGCGATCCAGATCGGCCCGCCGCCAGCGGGTCGACCCCAAACGATCCGTCGCCCGAACGGGAAGACCTGCCCGCCCACCTTCCCACTGGCATCATGCCCGGTCGGGGGCGGCAGGATAGGCGGATGCTCATCGTGCGCGCGACCAAGAAGCTGCTAGAGCGCATCGGCCCGCCCAGCCTTGGCGAAGGCGAGCAGTCCACCACCCTGCTGGGCCAGTGGTACGCCACCGCCGTGTTCTGGAAACCTCAGGTCGCGCTGTTCGTCAACGAACCAACGCTGCTACCCGTGCTGGTGCCACTGGCCCCCGCAGCGACCCTGCTGGCCCGGCTCCCGCAACAGGTCGCCACAGTGCTCGCCGCGCACGGAGCCCCAGAGACGATCATCAGCGAGGAGCTGCAGCAGATGCATGACCACCGCCTCGCCAAGACCGCCAACCGCAGCGTCGTCGGCATCATGAACGAATTCATCCACCTCGCCGAGACCTACCGTGGTGACACGCCGGCACCGGACCTGCTCGGCCTCGCGACGCGCCTGGCGGCCACGCCCTGCGGCCCCCTCTACAGCAAACATGTCGGACCCGACCGCGAACTGGACGCGCTGCTGCGTTCCATCGCACCTCCGGCGAGCTGACCCTCGCCGACAACGGCCACACAACCATGCGGGGCGCGGCATGTCAGTGCGTCCGACAGGCGCTCCTCGCGGCGGCAGGTAACGCTTGGTGCGTGCGGCCATAGACCGCCAAGGAGACTTTCGGTCTCCCGTGTGATGCTGAACTCATGGT
>DASQPY010000155.1:0-7174 GCA_035643735.1 Actinoallomurus sp.
CCTCGCGCCAGCGCGGATCGACGAAACGGATGTAGGGCGGTGTCGCCCCGACCTCGGCCAACGCCGTCTTCAGCAGACGTACGCCGGCGTCCACGCGGCCCGGGGTCTCCGGCCCACCGGCCAGGTCGAAGACGTCCATGAGCGACGGCGCGTCGTACGGCGGCCGTGCCGACCACGCGGCCCTGGCCACCGGCCGGCCGCCGCGCAGGGCCACCCACATCCACTCGGGCCGCCGCCGGCCGGCGGCGAGGTCGCCCGCCAGCTCTTCGTTGAGGGCATAGGGCAGCCGGTTGAACAGGTCGAGCTCCCTGGGCCCGGTGATCGGACGCAGGGTCAGGTCGTTCATCACGGTCAACGCACTCTCCTGGAAAAAGCGCGCCCGCGCCGGCGGTGGCACTCTCCGGCATCCGGCGGCGCACGCACGGAACACGCACGCCGCCACGTTCTGCTGGTCAGCGCGGTAGCAGAGAAGATGGCGGAGGCGTACGGGAATCGAACCCGCCGTCGACGCCGAGCGCCGACCAATGGTTTTGAAGACCAGGAGGGCCACCAGGCACCCTCACGCCTCCACGCGTCACCCTAGTGCACTCACCTGCGTACACAGCCGGTGCTGCGACAGGTCGCCGCCCCGGTCGGTGGCCTGGCCCCGCCCCGTCTTCGGGAACGTGCCTGGAGGGGCGTCGGCGACTCTTCCGTCTCATCTGACTCGGCCGTTCGCGTTCACACCGTGGTGGGGGTGCGCCAGAGGAGGGCGCGTTCGGCCGCGGTCCAGACGGTCGTCGTCAGGAGGTACAGGCCCGCGGCGAGCGGGACGTACGCCGCGACCGCCAGTGTGGCGAACGGGATCACGCGCATCACCGTGCCCAGGGCGCCCGGCGGGGATGCCTGGTAGCGGTACATGGTGCGGGAGGTCCACCAGGCGACCGCGGCGAGCGCGGCGAACAGGGCCAGGAACACCAGGCCGTGCGGGCCGAAGGCGCTCGCGGCGAACAGCCAGCGCTCTCCCAGCGGGGCTCCGGCCAGCGTGTGGGTCAGCAGAAGGTTGGCGTGGCCGCCCACGGCCGGGGACAGGAACATCCGGTAGACGATGGAGAAGACCGGGAGCTGGAGCAGTGACGGGCCGATCCCGGCCCACATCGACGTGCCCTCCGCACGGTAGAGGGAGGTCAGTTCCTGGTGGGCCCGTACGGGGTCGGCGCGGTGGCGTTCGCGGATCTTCCTGGCCCGTGGTTCGAGCCTCAGCCGGGCCTTGCCCGCCCGGGCCTGGCGGCGGCTCAGCGGCAGCAGGGCGAGCCGTACGCAGGCGGTGAAGACGACGATGGCCACGGCGGCGGCGAGACCACCGGCGACGGGAGTGAGAGCGGACGTCAGTCCGGTGACGAGGTCGTACGCGACGCCGACGGCGGCGTCCCAAAGATGCGACATGTGGCGAACCCTTCGAGTCTGTCTGCAGGAGGACACACGAAGGGCCGCACGGGCGTGCGAGGTGGAGAGAGGAGCTACGCGTGTGCGGCCCTGGCCAGGGCCGACGGTGCTCGGGGCCGTGGCCGTCCGGCCGCGTCGGGGTCGCGCGACCGGATGAGGACCGTACGGCCGGCGCGCTCGCGCAGGGACACGGAGCCGGCCGTGGCGTCCGGCCCGAGAGTCGCCGTTGGGCGGCGGGCGGCCAGGATGACCAACCCGGCGACGGCGAGCGCCGCCGCGGCGAGCAGAACGGCGGACGGCGTCAGCGCGTCGGCGGCGTTCCAGCTCGCGATCAGTGCCGCCACGGCGACGGCCAAGATCCGGGTCACGCCCCTAAGACGCCCGCCGTTCCCCCAAGGTTCCCCGCAGACCGGGACGAACCGCCCGATGCGGCGCGGGTTCACGGGTAGAGGGTCTCGATGGTCCCGGCGTACTTGGCGTGGATGACACGGCGCTTGAGCTTCAGCGTCGGCGTCAGCTCCTCGCTCTCCGCGGTCCACTCGTCCGGCAGCAGACGCCAGCGCTTGACCTGTTGCACCCGCGCCAGCCGGGCGTTGGCGGCGCCGACCGCCTGGGAGATCTCCTCGAGTACGGCCGGGTGGGTGGCCAGTGCGGCCGGATCCTCCGGAAGGCCGTGCGCCGCCGCCCACACGGGGGCGACCTCCAGATCCAGCGTCAGCAGGGCGACGACGTAGCGCCGCCGGTCGCCGTACGCGAGCGCCTGGCCGACCAGGGGATGTTCCTTGAGGAGGTTCTCGATCAGCGACGGGGCGATGTTCTCCCCACCCGCCGTGATCATGATCTCCTTCTTGCGGTCCACGACGGTCAGGAATCCGTCCGCGTCGAGCGTGCCCAGGTCACCCGTGTGCACCCAGCCGTCCGCGTCGAGCAGCTCGGCCGTGGCCGAGGGAAGGTTCAGGTACCCCGGCGTACACGTACCGCCACGCACCAGGATCTCGCCGTCCTCGGCCAGCCGGATCTCGATGCCCGGCATGGCCCGGCCGACGGTTCCGAGCTTGAAGGCGTCCGGCAGGTTCGCGGTGACCGCGCCGGTCGTCTCCGTCATCCCGTAGACGTCCAGGATGCGCAGGCCCAGGCCGGCGAAGAAGCGTGCGACCTCGATGGGCAGCGGCGCGGCGGCGCTCAGCGTGTGCCGTACCCGGTCCAGGCCGATCAGGGAACGGATCGGGGACAGCACCGCCGCCTCCGCGCGGGAGAACGCCTCCAGCACCTCCGGCGTGGTCGACCGGCCGTACTCGCACGACTCGACATAGGCCCGCCCGGCCGCCATGGCGGAGGCGACCGCGTCACGCCGCGCCTCGTCCTGCTCCGCGCCGAGGGCCGCCTGGATGGCGGCCATCATCTTCTCCCACACGCGTGGCACGCCGAAGAAGCCGTGCGGGCGCGCCTGGGCGAGTACGGCCGCCAGCTGGGACGGGTCCGGGCAGAAATGGACGTGCGAGGCGCGTACGAGCGGCACGTAGATGCTGACGACCCGGTCGGCGATGTGCGCGAACGGCAGGTACGAGACGCCGACGCTCTGGGGCGGCAGGCTCGAGGTCCGCTCCGACACCCGGCACTCGTACAGCGCCATGCGGTGTGTGATCACCACGCCCTTCGGCCGTCCGGTCGTGCCGGAGGTGTAGAGGATGGTCAGCGTGGAGGCGGGGGTGAGGTCGCGCCAGCGGTCGCAGGTCCCCTCGCCGAGGTTCAGGAACGACTCCCACGACAGGTACGGCGAGCCGGACGGGCAGTCGTTCAGCACGATGACCGCCCGCAGTCCCGGCAGCCGCGACAGCACCGGCCGCCAGCGTTCGAGCTGGTCCGGGCCGTCCAGCACCACATACCGCGCGGTGCAGTCGGCGGCGATGTAGGCCACCTGGTCCGGCGCCAGGGTGGGATAGAAGGTCGTGGGGATCCCCCCGGCGTGCACCACGCCGAGGTCGGCCAGCACGTGCTCGGTGCGGTTGGGCATCATCAGCGCGACGGTGTCGCCGGGCTCCAGCCCGAGTGCGGTGAACGCACCGGCGATCCGCAGCACCCGCTGCCGGACCTCGGACCAGGTCAGGGTCTGTTCCCCCTGAGTGAAGGCGGGAGCGTCCGGGTGGCGCGCCGCCGTCGATTGAAGGACATCGGCGATCGTCGCGCCGTCGATCTCCTTATCGACCTCGGCCCGTTCCTCCAGCACGCCCATTCCACGCCTCCGCTGTCAGTGCTCGCTTACAGTCCAGCATCGCACCATGTAGAACGTGATTCGGACAAGGCCCACGGCAGGATAATCAAGGAACACCTATGCGGAGGGCCCGATGAAGTATCGCCTCACGCAGTACGCCCACGGCGGCGGCTGCGCCTGCAAGATCCCCCCAGGAGAGCTCGAGGCGGTGGTGGCCGGTCTCATCGACACCACCCGCCCGGATGATCTTGTGATCGGTCTCGACGACGGTGACGACGCCGCGGTGGTGCGCATCGAGGGCGGGCAGGCCGTGGTCGCCACCGCCGACTTCTTCACCCCGGTCGTCGACGACCCGTACGACTGGGGCCGCATCGCCGCCGCCAACGCCCTGTCCGACGTGTACGCGGTCGGCGGCCGCCCCCTGGTCGCCGTGAACCTCCTCGGCTGGCCCCGCGACACGCTGCCGATGGCCGTCGCCCGTGAGGTGCTGCGCGGCGGACTCGACGTCGCACGCGAGGCGCGCTGTCACGTCGCCGGCGGCCACAGCGTGGACGACCCGGAGCCGAAGTACGGCATGGCCGTGACCGGGCTCGCCGATCCGGACCGGCTGCTGCGGCTCGACGCCGGGCGCCCCGGGATGCCGCTCTCGCTGACCAAGCCCCTCGGCGTCGGCGTGCTGAACACCCGCCACAAGTCGACCGGGGAGGTCTTCCCGCACGCGGTCGAGACGATGACGACCCTCAACGGGCCGGCATCCCGCGCGGCGCTGGAGCGCGGCCACGGCTGCGCCACCGACGTCACCGGCTTCGGCCTGCTCGGTCACCTGTACAAGATGGCCCGTGCCAGCGGGGTCACGGCCGTCGTGGACGCGACGGCGGTCGACTACCTGGACGGCGCGCGGGCGGCCGTACGCGACGGGTACGTCTCCGGCGGCACCCAGCGGAACCTCGCGTGGGTGACGCCGCACACCGAGTTCGGTGAGGTCTCCGAGGAGGACCGCCTGCTCCTGGCCGACGCCCAGACCTCCGGCGGTCTGCTCGTCGCCGGCGAGATCCCGGGCGCGCCCATCGTCGGTGAGCTCGTCGGCCGGGAAACGTCGACGCTGATCGTTCGCCGATAGATCACCGAGGGTACGAGACAGTCACACTCACATGGCCGCTGCGGAGATACGGGGGAGACCGCATGGCCACATCGGCGACCGAGGAACGGCGGGAACGCCGCTTCCTCGGGCATCCACGTGGGCTCGCGACGCTGTTCATGACCGAGATGTGGGAGCGGTTCAGCTTCTACGGCATGCGCAGCATTCTCGTGCTGTTCCTCGCGGCATCGGCCGCCGACGGCGGGCTCGGCCTGCCAGGCGGCACCGCGAAGGCGCTGGTCGGCGTCTACTCGGCCATGGTCTACCTGGTCACGCTGCCCGGCGGCTGGATCAGCGACCGGTTGCTCGGCCCCCGCAAGGCGGTCCTGTACGGCGGCTTGATCATCATGCTGGGGCACATCGCGATGGCCATCCCCGGTGGCGCCGCGTTCGTCTATCTCGGGCTCACACTGATCATCGCCGGCACCGGCCTGCTCAAGCCGAACATCGCCACGCTGGTCGGCCACCTGTACGCGCCGGACGAGGACGCGCGCAGGGACGCCGGCTTCTCCATCTTCTACATGGGCATCAACCTCGGCGCGTTCCTCGCCCCGCTCGTCGTGGGCACGCTCGGGCAGAAGGTCTCCTGGCATCTGGGCTTCGGCATGGCCGCTGCCGGCATGGCACTGGGGCTCATCCAGTACGTCCTCGGCCGGCGCCACCTGCCCGGCGACCGGCCGCCGCGGCGGCTCACCGTCGAGGAGCGCCGCCACCTCCGTACGGCGCTCTCCGCCGGCGGCGCCGCGGTCGTCGCCGTGGTCCTGCTCGGCCTGGCCACCGGCACGCTGAACCTGGACAACGTCACCTGGGCGCTCGCGGTCGTCCCCCTGGCCGTCGCGGTGGCCTACTTCGCGTTCATGTTCTTCGGCAGCCACGAGATCACTCCGGACGAGCGCGCCCGGCTCAGGGCCTATGTCTGGCTGTTCGTCGCGGCGTCGGTGTTCTGGATGGTCTACGACCAGGCCGCCACGGAGCTGTCGACCTTCGCGCAGAACAAGACGGACCTTTCGGTCGGCGGCTGGGAGATGCCCTCCAGCTGGCTGCAGGCGATCAACCCGATCATGGTCATCCTGCTCGCCCCGCTCTTCGCGGCCCTGTGGGTACGAACGGGCAGCCGGCTGAGCACGCCGCTCAAGTTCTCCGTCGCCATGGTGCTGGTCGGACTGTCCTTCGTGATCATGATGTTCGCGGCGGCCGAGGCCACACGGGGCGTCAAGGTCTCGGTGCTGTGGCTGGTGGTCACCTATCTCATCCAGACCACCGGTGAGCTGTGCCTGAGCCCGGTCGGGCTGTCGGTGACGACCAAGCTCGCCCCGAAGGCCTTCGCGAGCCAGATGATCGGCCTGTGGTACCTGGCCGTCGCGGTCGGCGACGCCGTCGGCGGGCAGATGACGCGCCTCGCCGGGACGGTCCTGTCCGAGCCCACCTACTTCCTGCTGCTGGGGCTCATCGCGGTCGCCACCGGCGCCGCGCTCGCGGCCGGGATCAGGCCGCTTCGCGTGATGATGGCCGAGCACGCGCCGCCGCGCGCCTGAACTCCGCGAACACGCCACCCGTCGCCATTAACCGTCCGAACACTGACCGAACTTGGACATGTGGCGATCAGTGGGATCCGAACGGCGAAACCTACCGTCGTAGGTAAAGGACAATTTGCACAGCAGGCGGAGTCCTAGTTGGGTATGGGGACACGTTTTGCGGGGAAATGAAGGGGCGGCCGTTCGTGCATGAGCAACCGGGGGGCTACGGCCGAGAGCCCTACCCGAACCAGCCGCAGGGTCAGGGTCCTGGGGGCTATCCCCCACAGCAGCCGCCGTATCCGGGCCAGCAGCCCGGACCGGGGCAGCCCGGACCGCAGCAGCCGTACGGTCAGCCCGACCCGTACGGGCAGCAGCCTCCGTACGGGGCCCAGCAGCCACCCGGTGGATCCCCCTGGGACCAGCCGGGCGCGGGCGGCTTCGGGCAGCAGGGCCCGATGGGCCCCGGCGGGCCCGCGTGGGGTCAGCCGGGCCCCGGAGGGTTCGGGCCGCAGGATCCCATGGGCCCCGGCGGCTGGGGCCCGCCCCCCGGTCCGCCCGGCAAGAGCAACTCCGGTCCGGTCATCGCGGTCGCGGCCGTCGCCGCGCTCGTGCTGCTCGGCGGTGGCGGCGCGATCGTCTGGGCGCTGAGCAGCGGCGACGATCCCTCGCCGACGCCTCCGGTCGCGGTGAGCACCCCGCCGACGAGCGTACCGAGCTTCACGCCGCCGACGGCCATGCCGAGCTACCCGAATCTTCCCGACCCGAGCTTCCCGCTACCGACACCGTCGGGATCCTCGAGCCTGGACCAGTCCGCGTTGGTGCGGGCAGGTGACTGCGTGAAGATCACCGGCAAGACGCCGCACGTGAAGATGTTCAAGGTCG
>DASQPY010000156.1:0-6194 GCA_035643735.1 Actinoallomurus sp.
CGATCAGCACGATGAACGTCGGGATCTCCCCGAACGCCCAGGCGATCGAGCCGCCGGTGTGCTGGTCGGACAGCACCGACGCGCCCCAGGGGCGGTGCAGCGCGGAGTACCACCCGACGGCGATCGGCTTGGCGAGGTTCATCAGCGCGATGCCGAAGAACGCGTGGAACGGCATGGTCACGAACAGCAGGAGCATCTTGCCGATGTAGGGCAGCTTGCGCGGCGTCGGGTCGACGCCGATCAGCACCCAGAAGAACAGGCCGCCCGACGCCAGGAAGTGCACGAGCATGACCAGGTGCCCGACGTGGGCGCGCATGAGGTAACCGAACAGCGGCGTGAAGTACACCGCGTACGTGCTGACGATGAAGATGATCGTGGCCGTGGCGGGATGCCCGATGAACCGCATCGCCCTGCTGTGCAGGATGACCGTCAGCCATTCGCGCGGCCCGCGGTCGCCCCGGATCGCGGCCGGCTTCAGCGCACGCAGCGCGAGCGTCACCGGCGCGCCGAGCACGAGGAGGATCGGGCTCAGCATCGACAGGGTCATGTGCTGGATCATGTGCGTGCTGAACAGCACCGGGGCGTAGGTCGCGATCCCGGTCATCGTGACGGCCACGATCGTGACCAGTCCCGTGGCCCACGCGATCGTCCGGCCGATCGGCCAGGAGTCGCCGCGGCGGCGCAGGCGTACGACGCCGCCCGCGTACAGGCCGCCCAGCACGAGCACGAGCACCGCGAAGAACAGGTCAGGCCGCCACAGGGTGACCAGCCGGCCGACCGTGATCGGCGGCGGCAGGGGAAAGCCGAGCGTGCCCGTGACCGGGTCCTCGTCGGCGGTCGAGGCGGGCGGCGCCGTACGGGCCAGCGCGACGGCGACGCCGAGGGTGGCGGCCATAAGGACGACCTCGGCACCGGCCAGCCGGGTGAACGCCCACGGCGTGCGGCTGACGGCGGGCCGGGCGTACCCCTTGGGGTTGTGCGCCATCAGCGCGGGCAGCGTGCGCTCGCGGTGGAAGTAGCCGAAGATCCCCAGGACGGTGAAGAGACCGACCTTGACCAGGACCAGCCGCCCGTAGTCGCTGGTGTACAGCAGCGAGGGGTCGGGCAGCCGTGACACGACGTTGGCGGCGCCGCTGACGCCCACCGCGATGTAGCACCAGAGCGCCATCCGGCTGAACCGCTGGGCCGCCACGCCGAGATGGTCGCCGCGGTGCGCGGCGTGCCAGACGAGCAGCAGCAGCCCGCCCACCCAGGGGGCGAGCGCGAGGATGTGCATCGCGAGCGCGCTGATCGCGAGCTCGTGGTTGGGCGACGAGGAGGAGTGCCCGGTGAGCGGCGGCGGCAGGAGCGCGATGAGCGCGACGACGAGCAGTCCCGCGGCGCTGCCGGGCGTGGCGGCCGTACGGGCCAGGAGCGCGACCAGCGCGGCCAGCAGGACGACGAACATGAGGGCGGTGCCCTGGGGCAACTGGCCCACGTAGCTGGACAGCTCGCTGCCACCCACGACCTGGTCCGCCGGCATGCCGAGGATGTCGGAGACCGTGAAGATCAGGGTGGCGGCGGCGCCGGCGGCCCAGGCGGCGGCGATCCAGGAGGCGCCCCGGAGGTAGCGGACGGCCTGCGGGTCGAGCATCCCGCGCGTGGACGGGAGGAGGACCGCGGCACCGAGCAGCACACCGACGGTGAGCGTGCCGCCGGCCTCCATGACGAAGCGCGAGACGGGCAGCCCCCAGCGGGTCAGCGTGCCGGCGTCGGCCAGCCCCGAGATCACCTGCTCGCGCAGCGCGCCACCGGCGAGACCCGCGATGACCATCGCGACGACACCAGCGAACGCCGCGGCCGCCGTGATGTACGCCCCTTGCCTACGCACGGGCGCCGGGAAGCGGTACGGCATCGGCACTCACGACGCGAGCGGCGGGATGCACCGGGGGACGGGACACGGCGCGGCGGGAGCGGCACTCGGTCCGAGGAAGGTTCGTCATGGAGGCGGAGATCGCTCTCTCAGGAATGTGCGGGCAGCGTGGACCTTCCCACCTTATTCACCCCTCGCCGACACCCTGCGGCGAGTGCCCGATTCGGGGGAACACTTTATTCCCCGGCCGCCGGACCCCTACGAGGCCGGCCGGGGCGGCAGAGCGCCGGTCCGGCGAGGCACGTGACCGGCGCGGCGCGGTAGAGAGCGTGATCTCGCGGCCCGACCCCCCGAGGGTCGGGTGGCGAGCATCGCGCCAGCGGCAGCTTACGACGCGACTACTCAGCACGCGGAGCCGACGGCGTCGCGGGCCGAGCCGAGGCGGACCAAGCCGAGCCGGACCAAGCCGAGCCGGACCGAGCCAGGATCACAGGCGGCCTCTCCCGCCGCTCCCGTCGAGCCTTCAGGGGCAGGTCACAGGCCTGCGCAGGTGAGGGCCTGGCGGTAGGCCTCGGTGCGGCTCTTCTCCTCGCCCGTACGGGACAGCAGTTCCGCGAGGTTGAACCAGCCCTCGGCGACCTCACGGGAGGGTTCCATCTGCTGCAGGCAGGCCATCGCCCGCCCCAGGGCCTCGCGGGCCTCCTCCTCGCGGCCCAGGCGGATGCGGGCCTCGCCCAGGACGAGGAGAGCGCCGGCGGTCGCCGGCCGGGGCTCGGTGCCCAGCAGGTCCAGTGCCTCGGTCGCCCGGTCCGCCGCCTTGCGCGGCTGGTCCATCGCGAGTTCGGCGCGTGCGAGTTCCGTCAGGCAGCGGGCGATGTCGATCCCGCCGGCGGCCGTCGCGGCCATCTCGCGGGTGGCGCGCTGGAGTTCGTCGCGGGCGCGTTCGGCCTCATCGGGGCGGGCCAGCAGCATCAGGGTCCCGTACTCCCCCCGCAGCCGGCTGAGGTTGCGCAGGTCCGCCGCCTCGCCGAGCAGCGCCAGCGCGCGCTCGCCGTACGCCACCGCCTGCTCGAAGTCGGCCTGGTAGCGGGCCACGATGGCGGCCTCCCAGTACGCCGCCATCCGGGCGACGGAGCTGCCGAGCTTGTCCGCGTGCTCGATCAGGCGGTCGGCGAGCTGGCGTCCGCTGACCAGGTCACCGCGCTCCAGGTACGCGCCCACGAGCGTCGCGCCGAGTTTGACGGTCTCATCGCTCCACGGGCCCGGCTTGGAGATCACCCGCGCGAAGGCGCCCTCGGCGACCGCGACGCTGCGGGCGGCGTCGCCCTGTTCCCGGTGGCAGCGGGACATCGCGATGTTCAGCCGGATCCATTCCTCGGTGTCGTAGTCCGGCGACAGCACCGCGGCCAGGGCGGCGAACTCGTGCAGCGCCTCCTCCAGCGAGCCGGTCGCCTCCAGCGCGAGCGCGTGCCCCCACCGGGCCCGGCGCGCGTAGTCCGGCAGGGAGCCCAGGTCCGGGTCGGCCAGCAGCTCCGTCAGCCGGTCGCGCGCCTCGGCGGCCTCGCCGTTCTGCAGCGCGATCTCGGCGTATTCCAAGGTCACGCGCATCCTGTCCTGCGCGTCCTCGTCGATGCCACTTGACAGATATGCCGCAGAACATCCGAGTTTACGGGCGAGCAACCGAACGACATCGGGCGTGGGGATGCGCTTACCGCTCTCGATCAGGGAAACGTAGCTATCGGACAGCTCTGGAAGGGCCAACTGCGCCTGTGACAGGCCCTGACGAATCCGTGTCGACCGGATTCTGTGACCGAGTGATCCTTGACTGTCCACATTGACCCGCTTTTACTCGAATGTTATAGATGGAGTGACTTTCACATGAACCGACTCAAGAGAGCCGCAGCCACGCTAGTCGCCGTTACCGGTATTTCGCTCGCCATCGGGAGCACCCCCGCGATAGCCGTCGCCACCAGTCCCGTCACCAGCGTCGAACGCGGCGGCTCCCCCAGCGTGTTCCACTGCTGCTGACGTCCTACTCTTCAAAAGGATAGGTATCTCCGGCTTCTTCCAGAAGCATCTACGGAAAAATGCCGGAGATGCGCTGGCGGGGACCCGTGTTGGGCCGGGCCCCGCCGGGTGACCATATCGGGAGATCTCGCCAAAGAGCGACGCGGGATTCGTGAGATCGTCCCTGTCCCTTTCTCGTACGCGCCTGCTCTACTGCCCTCAGGCCGGACAGGGACGGGAGGTGGATGTCGTGACGAAACAGCACGATCTGCACGTAAGGGAAGGCGCACCGGTCACCGGGCGCTCCTTCGCGGGCGGTGTCGGTGACAGCGCGCCACGCCCGGACGGCGTACTCAAGGTCAGGGGCGCGTTCGCGTACTCCTCAGACCTCTGGATGGACGGGATGCTGTGGGGCGCCACGCTCCGCAGCCCGCACCCCAGCGCCGCCATCCGCCGCATCGACGTCACCGAGGCGGTGAAGCTTCCCGGCGTGCACGCCGTGCTCACCCACGAGGACGTCCCCGGCGCCAAGCACTACGGCCTGGAGCTCAAGGACCAGCCCGTACTGGCCATCGACCAGGTCCGCTACCAGGGCGAACCCGTCGCCATCGTGGCCGCCGACCACCCCGAGACCGCCCGCCGCGCCTGCGACCTCATCGCGGTCGACTACGACGTACGCGAGCCGGTGACCGACGCACGCGCGGCCGCCCTCGACCCCGCCTGCCCGAAGGTGCACGAGCACGGCAACGTCGTACGCCACCAGCCCGTACGGACCGGCGAGACCTTCACCGCCGAGGTCGTCGTGCGGGGCGAGTACGAGGTGGGCATGCAGGACCAAGCGTTTCTCGGCCCCGAGTCCGGGCTCGCCGTGCCGGCCGAGGACGGCGGCGTCGACCTGTTCATCGCCACCCAGTGGCTGCACGTCGACCAGGAACAGATCGCGCCGGTCCTGGGCCTTCCCCAGGACAAGATCAGGCTGACCCTGTCCGGCGTGGGCGGTGCGTTCGGCGCCCGCGAGGACCTGTCCATGCAGATCCACGCCTGTCTCCTCGCCCTGTACACCGCGCGGCCCGTCAAGATCGTCTATGGGCGTGAGGAGTCGTTCTCCGGCCACGTGCACCGCCACCCGGCCACCCTCCGCTACGAGCACGGCGCCGATCGCGACGGCCGGCTCGTGTACGTCAGGGCGGAGATCATCCTGGACGGCGGGGCGTACTGCTCCTCCACCCCTGCGGTGGTCGGCAACGCCGCCTCGCTCGGCGCCGGCCCGTACGACGTGGCGAACGTCGCCATCGACGCCTACGGCGTCTACACCAACAACCCGCCGTGCGGCGCGATGCGCGGCTTCGGCGCCGTACAGGCGTGCTTCGCCTACGAATCGCAGATGGACCGCCTCGCGGAGGCGTGCGGGCTGGACCCGATCGAGGTCCGCGTGCGCAACGCGCTGGCCGAGGGCTCGCGGCTGCCGACCGGTCAGATCGTGGACATGCCCGCCCCCCTGACCGACATGCTGCGCCGCGCCGAGGCCTTCCCCATGCCCGCGGAGACCGGCACCCTCGACCTGCGGAACCTTCCCGGCGGCGTCTCCAACACCACGCACGGCGAAGGCGTCGTCCGTGGCGTCGGGTACGGCATCGGCATCAAGAACATCTGCTACTCCGAGGGCTTCGACGACCTGTCCACCGCCCGCGTACGCCTGGAGGTCTCGGGCGGCGAGGTCATCCCGTTGGTGCACACCGCCGCCGCCGAGGTCGGGCAGGGCCTGGTCACGCTCCAGGCACAGATCGCGCGGACCGAGCTGGGCGTCGAGCGGGTCACCGTCGCGCCCGCCGACACCACCGTGGGATCGGCCGGGTCGTCGAGTGCGTCGCGCCAGTCGTACATGACCGGCGGCGCGGTGCGTGCCGCCTGCGCGGCCGTACGCGAGCGGGTGCTCCGCCTCGCCGGGATACCCGGCGGAACCCTCATCGGCGGCCACGTCGTCTCCGGCAGCGCCTCGGTCCCGCTCGCCGAGGTGATCGGGGACCGGAGCATCGAGGAGACCAGGGAGTACCGCCATCGGCCGACGACCCCCCTCGACCCGGTGACCGGGCAGGGCGACTCGCACACGCAGTTCGCGTTCTGCGTGCACCGGGCGGTCGTCGACGTGGACGTCGAGCTCGGCCTCGTGAAGGTGGTCGAGCTGGCCGCCGTGCAGGACGTCGGCCGGATCCTCAACCCGATCGCGCTGGAGGGCCAGATCCACGGCGGGACCGCGCAGGGACTCGGCCTCGCGCTGATGGAGGAGATCCAGGTCTCCGGCGGCCGGATCCGCAACCCCTCGTTCACCGACTAC
>DASQPY010000157.1:0-4849 GCA_035643735.1 Actinoallomurus sp.
TGGCGGTGGCCGTCCCGGTGGTGGCTTCGGTGGCCCGCGTTCGGGTGGCGGTGGCCGTGGCCGTGGCGGCACGCAGGGCGCGTTCGGCCGTCCCGGCGGGCGTCCCACACGTGGCCGCAAGTCCAAGAAGCAGAGGCGTCAAGAGTTCGACAACATGCAGGCGCCCTCGATCGGCGGCGTCCGCGTTCCCCGTGGCAACGGCCAGACGGTCCGGCTGCCGCAGGGTGCCTCCCTCACCGACTTCGCCGAGAAGATCGGCGCCAACCCGGCGTCGCTCGTCGAGGTGATGTTGCACCTCGGTGAGATGGTGACCGCGACTCAGTCGGTCAGCGAGGAGACTCTGCAGCT
This sequence comes from Actinoallomurus sp., assembly GCA_035643735.1. GTDB lineage: Bacteria > Actinomycetota > Actinomycetes > Streptosporangiales > Streptosporangiaceae > Actinoallomurus. Next base: position 349 of record DASQPY010000157.1, read on the forward strand.
GCTCGGCGCCGAGCTGGACTACAACGTCCAGGTCGTCAGCCCGGAGGACGAGGACCGCGAGCTGCTCGAGTCCTTCGACATCGAGTTCGGTGAGGACGAGGGCGACGACGAGCACCTGGTCTCCCGTCCGCCGGTCGTGACCGTCATGGGTCACGTCGACCACGGTAAGACCAAGCTGCTCGACGCGATCCGCAACGCCGACGTGGTCGCCGGCGAGGCCGGTGGCATCACCCAGCACATCGGTGCGTACCAGGTCGCGACCGAGGTCGACGGCCAGGAACGCAAGATCACCTTCATCGACACCCCGGGTCACGAGGCGTTCACCGCCATGCGTGCCCGTGGTGCCGAGACGACCGACCTGGTCGTCCTGGTGGTCGCCGCCGACGACGGTGTGAAGCCGCAGACCACTGAGGCGATCGACCACGCCAACGCGGCCGGAGTGCCGATCGTCGTGGCGGTCAACAAGGTGGACAAGGAGGGCGCGGACCCCCAGCGGGTGCGTGCCCAGCTCACCGAGTACGGCCTCGTCGCGGAGGAGTTCGGTGGCCAGACGCAGTTCGTCGACATCTCGGCGAAGCAGCGGATGGGCATCGACGACCTCCTCGAGGCCGTGGTGCTGACCGCGGACGCCGAGCTCGACCTGCGGGCCAACCCCGAGCAGGACGCTCAGGGTGTCGCGATCGAGGCGCACCTGGACAAGGGCCGCGGCTCCGTGGCGACCGTGCTCGTACAGCGCGGCACGCTCAAGGTCGGCGACTCGATCGTCTGTGGCGAGGCCTACGGCCGCGTCCGGGCGATGCTGGACGAGAACGGCAACAACGTCGATGAGGCGCTGCCGTCGCGTCCGGTCCTGGTGCTCGGCCTGTCGGCCACACCGGGCGCCGGCGACAACTTCATCGTTGTCGACGACGACCGGATGGCACGGCAGATCGCCGACCGTCGTCAGGCGCGCAAGCGTAACGCCGAGCTGCTCCGCAGCCGTGGCCGCCGCACCCTTGAGGAGCTGTTCAAGGACCTCGAGAAGGGTGAGCTCCAGGAGCTGCTGCTCGTCGTCAAGGGTGACGTGTCCGGTTCGGTGGAGGCCCTCGAAGACGCGTTCCTCAAGATCGACGTTGGCGAGGAGGTCGGTCTCCGGGTGATCCGCCGCGGTGTCGGTGCGATCACGCAGGACGACGTGAACCTCGCGCTCACGTCCGAGGGCACCGTCATCATCGGCTTCAACGTCCGGCCCGAGCGCAAGGCGCAGGAGCTGGCCGACCGCGAAGGCGTCGACATCCGCTACTACTCGGTCATCTACCAGGCGATCGAGGAGGTCGAAGCCGCGCTCAAGGGCATGCTCAAGCCCGAGTTCGAAGAGGTGCAGCTCGGCACGGCGGAGATCCGCGACATCTTCAAGGTGCCGCGCATCGGCAACGTCGCCGGTTCGATGGTCCTGTCCGGCACGATCAAGCGCAACAGCAAGGCGCGGCTGGTACGGGACGGCGTGGTCATCTCCGACAACCTCACGGTGTCCTCGCTCCGGCGGTTCAAGGACGACGCGACCGAGGTCCGCGAGGGCTTCGAGTGCGGTATCGGCATCGGGTACGGCGACATCAAGCTCGGTGACATCATCGAGACCTTCGAGATGCGGGAGAAGCCGCGCGTCTGAGCGCGTTCTTCCGTCGGTCTCGGCGACGGCTGAGAGGTGGCGTGCGGCTCTGTCGCACGCCACCTCGTCCGTCGAGGACCGAATCCGACCGCTGGGGATGACGGTTGTGTATGTGGGAGCCCTGACCTTGGACCTCCTGCTCGGCGACGTACATTCGCTGAAGCAGAAACGTGCCGTGGTCCGTCCGATCGTCGCCGAGGTACGGCGGCGGTTCCCGGCGGCCGCGGTGGCTGAGACCGGCAATCTCGACCTGCATCGCCGGGCGGAGATAGCGGTCGCGGTCGTCTCCTCGACCGCGGGCAACTGCGTCGAGGTGCTGGAGGCGTGCGAACGACTGATCGCCGGGAGACCGGAGATCGAGCTGCTCTCCACCCGGCAGCGGCTGTTCAACGAGGAGTCATAGAGTGCTTTCGGCCCCCGGGGGCCGATGGACCAGACATAGGAGGAGGGCCGGTGACCGAGCCGCGCGGGGGACCCACCCGGTGCGGCGCGCTGGTCGCCGGCCCGACGGAGGAGGACCTGTGAGCGAGCGGAGCGAGGGAGCCATCCAACGCGGCACCGTGGTCACAGGTCTGACGGAGGAGGACCTGTGACGGACCCTGCGAGGGCTCGTAAGCTCGCAGACCGCATTCAGCAGATCGTCGCGGAGATGCTGGAGCTGCGGATCAAGGACCCGCGGCTCGGCTTCGTCACTGTGACGGACACGCGGCTGACCAACGACCTGCGGGACGCGACGGTCTTCTACACCGTCTACGGCACCGACGCCGAGCGCGCGGACAGCGCGGCGGCACTCGACAGTGCCAAGGGCGTGATCCGGTCGGAGGTTGGCAAGCGCACCGGCGTACGCCACACCCCGAGCCTGACGTTCGTGCCGGACGCCCTGCCCGACAACGCCCGGCAGATCAACGACCTGCTCGCCAAGGCGCGCGCCGCCGACGAGCAGGTGGCCAAGGTCGCGGAGGGCGCCCTTCCCGCCGGGGAGGCGAACCCTTACCGGGAGGCGCGAACCGAGGAGGATGTTGACGAAACAGACGGCGATGATGCCGCCAACGCGGGATACTCCGGGTCGTGAACTCCGCGCCGGGTAGCGTCACAGCCATCACCGCCGACGAGTGGGCACACGCGGTCGTCTCGATCCAGGAGGCGCAGACGATCTGCCTGGCCTGTCACGTCAACCCGGATGGTGACGCGCTCGGCTCGATGCTGGCCTTCGCCCAGGCCTTGCGGGCCATGGACAAGCCGTTCGTCGCCTCGTTCGGCGACGCGTTCGTCGTCCCCCGGATCCTGCGGTTCCTGCCGGGGCTGGACCTGCTCACCCACCCGGACGACTATCCGGCCGAGCCCGACGTCATGGTCACCTTCGACGCGGCCAGCCGCGACCGACTCGGCAGCCTCGCGGCCAACGCGCGCAAGGCCGACGTGGTGATCGTCCTCGATCACCACTCATCCAACACGCGTTTCGGCACGACGCATCTCGTCGACCCCGGCGCCGCGGCAACCGCGGCGGTCGCCGAACGGCTCATCGACCGGCTCGGCGTCCCGCTCACCCATGACATCGCCCTGGACCTGTACGTCGGACTGGTCACCGACACCGGCTCGTTCAAGTACGCCGCGACCACGCCCGAGGTCCACGAGCTCGCCGGGCGGCTGCTCGCCACCGGTATCCGGCCCGAGCTCGTCTCCCGCGAGGTCTGGGACCGCGCGCCGTTCGGCTATCTCCCGGTGCTGGCCGGCGCGCTCGGCCGCGCCACGCTGGAGCCCGACGTCGCCGGCGGCCTCGGCATGGTCTGGACGACGGTGACGCGCGCCGACCGCGCGGAGTACGACCTGCCGTACGACCTGATCGAAGGCGTGATCGACATCGTGCGACGGACCGACGAGGCCGAGGTCGCCATCGTCTTCAAGGAGGACGACGAGGGGGCGTGGCAGGTCTCCACCCGGTCCAAGGGCCGCGTCGACGTCGGGCTGGCGTGCGTCGCCCTCGGCGGCGGCGGCCACCCGGCCGCGGCCGGTTTCACCCTGCACGGCGAGGTCGGGCACGCGGTCGAACGCCTGCGCGAACTGCTCGCCGAGATCGAGGTCGTCACCCGCACATGAACGGACTTGTCATCGTCGACAAGCCGGCCGGCTGGACGTCCCACGACGTCGTGGGAAAGCTGCGCCGGCTGGCGGGTACACGCAGAGTCGGGCACGCCGGCACGCTGGATCCCATGGCCACGGGCGTGCTCGTCATCGGAGTGGACAAGGCGACCCGGCTCCTGGGTCACCTGGCGCTCACCGAGAAGTCCTATGACGCGGTCATCCGGCTCGGCCAGTCCACCAACACCGACGACGCCGAGGGGGAGATCACCGCGTCCGCGTCCGCGGCCGGTGTGACGGAGGAGGCCCTGCGCGCCGCGGTCACCGACCTGACCGGGACGATCGAGCAGATCCCGCCGCAGGTCAGCGCCATCAAGATCGACGGCCGCCGCGCGTACAAACGGGTACGCGACGGGGAGGAGGTCGCGCTCAAGGCCCGGCCGGTCACCGTGTACGACTTCGCCATCGGCGACCTGCGCTACGACGGCGATCTCCTGGACGTCTCCGCGACGGTCACCTGCTCCAGCGGCACCTACATCCGCGCGCTCGCCCGCGACCTCGGCGCCGCCCTGGGTGTCGGCGGTCACCTCAGCTACCTTCGCCGCACGCGCGTGGGCCCGTACGACCTGCCGCAGGCCCGTACGATCGAGCAGCTCACCGAGGAACTGGTCGTGCTGCCGCTGGCCGATGCCGTCTCCGCGGCCTTCCCGCGCCTGAACGTCTCCGAGGACGACGCCCGCAAGATCGCCCACGGTGGGCGGCTGGGCGCGACAG
>DASQPY010000158.1:0-3738 GCA_035643735.1 Actinoallomurus sp.
CCCAGGTGACCGGCGTGCTGGAGGAACTGCGCGATATCGCCCATGGCCTGCACCCGGCCATCCTGGCCAAGGGCGGGCTGCGCCCGGCGCTGAAGGCGCTGGTCCGCCATTCGGCCGTCCCGGTCCGTCTGGATGTCCCAGTGGAGGGGCGGCTGCCTGAGCAGGCTGAGATCGCCGCTTACTACGTGGTGGCCGAGGCGCTGACCAATGCGGCCAAGCACGCGTATGCCAGTGTCGCCGAGGTCGAGGTGGCCGCCGGTGAGGGCGTGCTGCAGGTCAGCGTCCGCGACGACGGCTGCGGTGGGGCGGACTTCGGCAACGGCTCGGGCCTGGCCGGGCTTAAGGACCGGGTTGAGGCGCTCGGCGGCCACCTCTGGCTGTACAGCCCGCCCGGCACGGGCACCACCCTTCACGTCCAGCTCCCGGTAGGGCAGACACGGCCGCCCACGGCTGGTGATCCAGGCCGGGGCCCCGCGCACAGCGCGCAGCGGTGCCACCGCGACGGCACATGACGACATGATCAAGCGAGAAAGACTGAGAGTCGTTGCCAGCCGAAACCGCAGGTACACCACGGCCTCCAGCAAAGACCCCAAGGTCAACGTCACGCGTTGATGGTTGTACGAGAACGGCGGGAGTTACCCAGAGTAAGAGACGGTCTGGGGTAGGGCGGGGGCAGAGGGTAAGCGACTATGCCATTTCCGCTGGTCATACGTGTGTGTGGGAACCCGTTCCTAAACCGTGTTCCCTAACCACAGGGGGCATCGACCAGGAGATACCACCCGGCGCCGTCCCCGAAGCTCCTGATCGCCACGTACTGTTCGCCCGAACCATGCCGGTATGGGAGCGGACCGATTACCACCAGGCGCCAGCGTTCGGCCTCGATGCCATAGGGGATCTTGTTTGTCCCGCCCTCGCGGTTCGAGTGTGTCCAGTAGTCCACGACCCGCTCAACAACCCATTGCCGGCCCTCGTGGTCATCGATCCGGGAAGGCTTCGCGTCTTGACGCCATCCTGCGAACAGCACCTCTACATGCCGACCGCGCCGAGGATCGTAGATGCCCAGTGCTTCCACGGTTCCGAATCTAGTCGAACACGTGTTCGGTCATCTAGCCGTGTGCCAGGGCACATCGAGGGCACATGACGACACGATCAAGCGTGAAACGACGAGAAACACCGAGAGCCCCGACCGCAGGTCAGAGGCATGCTCGGCGCTACTTCCCAGGTCGGCGCTACCCGCGTGGCAGTTCACGAACTACCGCTGAGACAGCGCCGCCAGTACGTGGGGCCAGGCCGGGGTCGTTGGGTCGATCAGGGCGAAGTGGCCCGTACCGGGTAGTTCGCGGAGCGGGACTCCGGTGCGTTCGGCGTACGAGCGGCTCACCTCGATCGGTACGCGGTCGTCGGCGGTGCCGTGCAGGAGGGTGACCGGTACGGCGGGCGTGGGTAGTTGGGCAGGGTCGGCCAGCGCGTAGCGGTCGGGTACGGCGGGTGGCGGGCCGCCTAGCAGCAGGTCCGTGGCGCCGTGGTCAAGGCCCAGCGCGCTGCACATCGCCAGATCCACACAGCCCGCGAGGGACACGACGGCCTGGACCCTCACACCCGCGTGGGGGCCTGTGGCCGGGCGCGCTGTGGCTGAGCTTGCTGTGGCCGGGCGGGTTACGGGCGGGCGCGCTGTGGCCCAGCGGCCGCCGTCCGGACGCCTGGCGTCCACGTGACCCGCATCCGGACGATCCGTATCCACGCCACCCCCATCCACGCCATCCCCGCCCAGGCCACCCCCGCCCGAGTGATCCGTGTCAGGGTGGCTCGAAGGGCTCGGGCTCTGGGGACTCGCGCCCGGAGGGCTCAGGCGGGTCGCGGCCCATACGGCCAGATGGCCGCCGGCCGAATGGCCCAGCAGCACCGGCGGGTCCTCGGAGTACGGGGCGAGGAGGCGGGGTACGGCGTCGAGCGCCGCGGTGACGTCATCGAACGTGCCCGGCCAACCGCCGCCCTCCTGACCCGTCCGGCGGAACTCCGGGATCGCGACCACGTACCCCGCCGCGGCAAGGGCGCTCGTCAGTGGTCCCGTGTGCGTACGGTCGTAGGCCGCGCGCCAGAAGCCGCCGTGGATCATCACGACCAGCGGGGCCGGGAGGCTCGCCGGTAGTCGCAGGTCGATGACGTGGTCGGGGTGCGGGCCGTAGGCCAGCGTCAGATCGGGGGGCGGCGCCGGGCGGGTCAGCACCTCACGCGAGTCGGGCATGTGCTCATCGTGGCACGCAGGAGACCTCGCCAGACGAGCACCGGAGGCGGCGGCCGGCGGGGCACGTCACAGCCCGGCAACAACAACCAGGCGTCAGCCGGCCAGGCGAGAACCCGATTCTGGAGGCGACAGGCGCCGGGAGAGTTCGGTGAGGTCGAGGTCGAGCGCTCGGGCCAGGGACGCGACGGTGAAGAACGCCGGGGCGGAGATCGCGCCGCGTTCGATCTTGCGAAGTGTGTCCAGGGAGATCCCGGCCTCCGCGGCGACGGACGCCGCACTGCGTGGGCCGCGGGCCGCGCGCAGGATCTGGCCCAGGGCCCGGCCGCGGTCGCGTTGGTCTTCGGTCAGCGGGGTGCGCACCATGGACGAAGATTATATGACTGGTATTAAAATCTACCCATGGTGACTCTGAAGAACCAGGCAGAGCTGGACCGCATGCGCGAGGCCGGGCGCGTCGTCGGGGTGACCCTGAAGAGGGTCTCGGGCGCGGTGGAGGCGGGCATCAGCCTGACCGAGCTCGACGCGATCGGCGCCGCCTGCATCAAGGAGCACGGCGCCGAGCCCTCGTTCCTGAACTACCGTCCAACGTCCGCCCCCACCCCCTACCCCGCGACGCTGTGCCTGTCGGTCAACGACGTGGTGGTGCACGGCATCCCGGACGGAACGGTCCTCAAGGACGGCGACATCCTCTCGATCGACTGCGGCGCGGTGGTCGAGGGCTACCACGGCGACGCGGCCGTGACCGTACCGGTCGGGCAGGTCGACGACGCCGCCGAACGGCTGATGAAGACCACGAGTGAGGCACTGAGCGCGGCGATCAGGGCGGCCGTCCCCCACGCGCGGATCGGCGACATCTCGCATGCGGTGGAGGCGGCGTCGCGGCCGTACGGGCTGCTCGAGGGCTGCGGCGGGCACGGCATCGGCACGGCCATGCACGAGGATCCGCATGTGCCCAACACCGGCCGGCCCGGGCGCGGCCTGCGGCTGCGAGAGGGCCTCGTCATCGCGATCGAGCCGATGGTCATCGAGGGCGGCGGTGACGCCGGCCGTACGCTCGCGGACGGCTGGTCGATCGCGACCGCGGACGGCAGCCGTGCCGCCCACTTCGAGCACACCATCGCGATCACCGCGGATGGGCCGCAGATTCTGACCACCGCATGAGAAGGCCGCCCCGGCAGACCCGGGGCGGCCTCAGACGCATCAGCAGGAACGGATCCACGAGCACTCGAGGTTCTCGGCGGAACGACGCGGCCTGGGGACCGAGGCCACCGCGGCGCCGGAGCCACCCGAGGCGAGCCGGATCGCGATCTTGTCCTGGAGATCCGTCGGCGCACCACCGTGGTAGCCGTTGAACACGATCGAGAAGATCAGCTGCTGCCCGCCGGGGTCCTTCACGTACCCCGACAAAGCGCTCACCCCGGTCAGCGTGCCGGTCTTGGCGTGGACGTTCCCGGCGGCCGGGGTGCCGGCCATGCGGTTGCGCATGGTGCCGC
>DASQPY010000159.1:0-7985 GCA_035643735.1 Actinoallomurus sp.
TTTTTCCAGACAGTACAAAGTGGACATTTCCCTGTCATTGGCCGGCCGTGGCCGTGCGACAAGACCCCCCTCACCCGCAGGGGACCCGTGCCGCGCGACAATGCCCTCATGAGCGTCGTGAAGATCAACGTCCTGACCGTCCCCGAGTCCATGCGCGACGAGCTGGAGCGCCGTTTCGCCGGACGCGCCGGGCTCGTCGAGAACGCCGACGGCTTCGAGGGGTTCGAGCTGCTCCGCCCCGTCGACGGGAACGACCGCTACTTCGTGTACACCCGCTGGAGGAGCGAGGAGGACTTCCAGCGCTGGACCGAGAGCCAGTCGTTCCAGAAGGGCCACGAGCAGGCCCGGGCCGACGCCGAGAAGGGCGACGTCCCGACGGGCCACGGCCACGGCGGCCCCGCCTCGAGCGCCGCCGAGCTGTGGTCCTTCGAGGTCATCGAGCAGGCAGCCCCCAAGGGGTGATCCCAGGGGTGGCTGCCAGGCACCTCTAGAGGGGCGCGTGGCCGGCGCGCAGGAGGCAGTACGTCACCGACTCCTCCAGCGCGTCCCACGAGGCCGCGATCACGTCGTCCTGGACCCCGACCGTGCCCCACTCCCCCGAGGAGTCACTGGACTCGATCAGGACCCGCGTACGCGCCTCCGTACCGTGGGTGCCCTCCAGGATGCGCACCTTGTAGTCGACCAGCTCGAGCTCGGACAGCTCCGGATAGATGCGTTCGAGCGCCAGGCGCAGCGCGCGGTCCAGCGCGTTGACCGGGCCGTTCCCCTCGCCGGTGGCCACGATCCGCTCGCCCTTGGCGTGCAGCTTGACCGTCGCCTCGCTCATCAGCGATCCGTCGGGGCGGCGCTCGACGATCGTCCGCCACGACTCGACCGTGAAGAAGCGCGTGCGCGTACCGGACAGCTCCTCGCGGAGCAGCAGCTCGAACGAGGCGTCCGCGGCCTCGAAGGTGTACCCGGACGACTCCAGGTCCTTCACCCGGCCGACGACCTGCTTGGCCGACTCGCCGCTCAGGTCGTAGCCCAGCTCGCGCCCCTTGAGCTCCACCGACGCGCGCCCCGCCATGCTGGAGATCAACATCCGCATGTCGTTGCCGACCAGCGATGGATCGATGTGCTGGTAGAGCATCGGGTCGATCTTGACCGCCGAGGCGTGCAGGCCCGCCTTGTGCGCGAACGCCGACATCCCCACGTACGGCTGCTGCGACGACGGCGCGACGTTGGTCACCTCCGAGACGGCGTGCGCGACGCGTGTCATCTCGTCGAGCCGGACGCCGAGGTCGTGCCCGCGCTTGAGCTGCAGGTTCCCGACGACCGTGAACAGGTTGGCGTTCCCGCTGCGCTCGCCGTACCCGTTGGCACATCCCTGCACATGCGTCACTCCGGCACGGACCGCCGCGAGGGTGTTGGCCACCGCGCAGCCGCTGTCGTCGTGGCAGTGGATGCCGAGCCGGGCGCCCGACGCGCCGACCGCCCCGACGACGTCGGCGAGCTCGTCGGGGAGCATGCCGCCGTTCGTGTCGCACAGCGCGATCACCGATGCGCCGGCCTCGGCGGCGGTGCGGACGACCTCGACCGCGTACGCGGGGTTGGAGCGGTAGCCGTCGAAGAAGTGCTCGGCGTCGAGGAAGACCCGCTGCCCCTCCGCGCGCAGGTGGGAGACCGTGTCGCGGATCATCGCGAGGTTCTCCTCCAGCGTCGTACGCAGGGCCAGTTCGACGTGCCGGTCGTGACTCTTGGCGACAAGGGTCACGACCGGCGCGCCGGACTCGCGCAGCGCGGCCACGAGTGGGTCGTCCGCGGCCTTCGCGCCGGCTCGGCGGGTCGCGCCGAACGCGGCGAGCTGCGCGTGCTCGAGATCGAGTTCGGTCCGGGCACGCCGGAAGAACTCGGTGTCCTTGGGGTTGGAGCCGGGCCAGCCGCCCTCGATGAACCCGACACCCAGCTCGTCGAGGTTGCGCGCGATGGTCAGCTTGTCGGCCACAGTGAGGTTGAGGCCCTCCTGCTGGGCCCCGTCACGAAGCGTCGTGTCGTAGACGTGGAAGCCGTCATCCTGCATGGGTGTCGAGTCCTCTGCTGAGAGTGAGCGCACTGCCCCGGAAAGCAAAATGACCCCTCACGGTCGTGAGAGGTCAGCGCGCCGGAGATGGAGTGAGATCAGCCGACGCGCTCGCCGATAATGAGATGGCTGCAGCGCATGATGTCACCGAGTCTGCCACATGTGTACGGCCAGTGACACCACCGGTCCCACATCGTGAGATCGCACCGCGTACGGCCAGCTCCGCGAAGGTGTAACGCCCTCCGGGGGACGAAGGGCGCTACACCGGCGGATCAGGCCGTCTTGTGGATCCAGCCGTACGGGTCGGGGCGCTCGCCGTACTGGATGCCGACGAGTTCCTCGCGCAGGCGCATGGTCACCGGGCCCGACTCGCCGGAGCCGACCGTCCACTCGCCGCCGGCACCCTTGACCCGGCCGACCGGGGTGATCACTGCCGCGGTGCCGCACGCGAAGACCTCGGTCAGCTCTCCCGAGGCGCACCCGGAGCGCCATTCGTCGGTCGAGATACGGCCTTCGGACGCGGGAATTCCCAGGTCGGGGGCCAGTTGCAGCACGGAGTCACGCGTGATGCCGGGCAGCAGCGTGCCGGTGAGGGCGGGCGTCATGATGCGGGCGTCCGAGCCCGACCCGTGGACGAAGAAGAGGTTCATGCCCCCCATCTCCTCGACCCATCGGTGCTCGTTGGCGTCGAGCCAGACGACCTGGTCACAGCCCTCGCGCACCGCCTGGGCCTGGGCGACGAAGGCCGCCGCGTAGTTGCCGCCGCACTTGGCCGTGCCGGTGCCGCCGGGGGCGGCGCGGGTGTACTCCTCCGACAGCCACACCGAGACCGGCTTGATGCCACTGGTGAAGTACGCGCCCGAGGGCGAGGCGATGACGATGAACTTGAACGACGACGAGGGGCTGTTCACGCCCAGCCCACGCTGCGTCGCGATCATGAAGGGGCGCAGGTAGAGGCTGTGCTCCTCGTGCGTCGGGACCCAGTCGCGGTCGGTGTCGACCAGAAGCTCGAGCGAGCGGACGAACAGCTCCTCGGGTAGCGGCGGCATCGCCATCCGCTCACACGAGCTGTTGAAACGGGCCGCGTTGGCGTACGGCCGGAAGGTCACGATCGACCCGTCCGCCTGACGGTACGCCTTCAGACCTTCGAACAGCTCCTGCGCGTAGTGGAAGACCGCGGTCGCCGGGTCGAGTGTCAGTGGCCCGTACGGCTCCAGGCGCGCGTCGTGCCAGCCGTCCTCTTCGGTCCAGCTGATGGTGATCATGTGATCGGTGAAGACCTGGCCGAATCCGGGGTTCTCCAGCAGGCGCTGACGCTCCTCGGCCGAGCTGCGGTGCTCAGAGAGCTGAATGTCAAAGGCGTTGTTCATCTGCGGTCCTCTCGCGGCGCGGCCGCGTCGCCACGCTTACCCATCATTGTCTTACTTTGACGTCCTAGTATCTCCTCGGTCACGGCAACGCAGAAAGGGCGCGCCGTGGGGCGCGCCCGGAGATGTTCCTTGGTGGAAGGCGCGCCCTAGCCGGTTACTCGCTCGGCGAGGTCGTCGCCGGCCTCTTGGGTCGAACGCGCGGCCCAGGCGCCCTGACGTTCGATGATGTCGTCGGCGACCGCCTGCTCTACACGGCGCGCCTCCTCGGTGAACCCCAGGTGGTCCAGGAGGAGCCCGACGGACAGGACGGTGGCCGTAGGGTCGGCCTTGCCCTGCCCGGCGATGTCGGGCGCGCTGCCGTGCACCGGCTCGAACATGCTCGGCGCGGCACCCGTGGGGTTGAGGTTGCCGCTCGCGGCCAGGCCGATGCCGCCCGCCACCGCGGCGCCCAGGTCGGTGATGATGTCGCCGAAAAGGTTGTCGGTGACGATCACGTCGAAGCGCTGCGGCCGGCTGACGAAGAACATGGTGGCGGCGTCGACATGGCAGTAGTCGACGTCGATCTCGGAGAACTCCCGGGCCACGGCATCGACGGTACGCGACCACAGGTCGCCCGCATAGACCAGCACGTTGTTCTTGTGGACGAGGGTGAGCTTCTTGCGCGGCCGCCGGGCGGCGAGCTCGAAGGCGTACCGGACGGTACGCTCGACGCCGAAGGCGGTGTTGACGCTCTCCTGGGTCGCGATCTCCTGGGCGGTGCCGCGCCGCAGGACGCCTCCCGCTCCGGCGTACGGGCCCTCGGTGCCCTCGCGGACGACCATCATGTCGATGTCCTCAGGCCGCACGCCGGCCAGAGGGGTGGCCACGCCGGGGTAGAGCCGGACGGGCCGCAGGTTGATGTAGTGGTCGAGCTCGAACCGCAGCCTGAGCAGGAGCCCGCGCTCGAGAACGCCGCTCGGCACGCTCGGGTCGCCGACGGCGCCCAGGAGGATCGCGTCGTGGCCGCGGATCTCCTCCAGCGTCGCGTCGGGCAGCGTCTCGCCCGTCTTGTGCCAGTGGGTCGCGCCCAGTTCGTAGACCGTGTGCTCGAACGTGAGGCCGAGCGCGTCGAGGACCTTCAGCCCTTCCGCCACGACCTCGGGGCCGATGCCGTCACCTGGGACCACGGCGAGCCTGATGCTGCGGGAAGCCATTCACGTACCTTAGCGGAGCGTCTCAGCGCCTGAACACTCGTCTCACCTCATGAGCTCCGATCAGGCGAGGTCCGCGCCGGCGATGGCACGGTCGAAGACGAGAGCACGTGCGGTGGCCAGGCCGGTCGCGAGGGCACCGAGCACCCCGGCGTCGTCGCCGAGCGGTGAGACCTCGATCCGCGGCGGACCCAGCGGCGTGATCGTCTCCAGCCGGTCGCGTACCGCTCCGAGCAGGACGTCCGCGCCGTGGCCGCCGATGCCGCCGCCCAGCACGACCAGCTCGGGGTCGAGCAGGGCCACCACGCCGGCCAGGGCGCGCGCCACGTGGTCGGTCTCGTGCGCGACCGCGCGCACCGCGATGGGGTCTCCGTCGCGCGCCTCGTCGAAGACGCGCTTAGCGGTGATCGGCCCCTCCATGCCGAGACGCTGCGCGGTCGCGACCACGCCAGGGGCCGACGCGACCGACTCGAGCATGCCGTGCCGCCGGGTACCGGGGGCGTTCGCCAGCGGGTCGGTCTCCCCCATCGGCAGGAACGCGATCTCACCGGCGGCGCCCCGCGCGCCGCGGTAGAGCTCGCCGTCCACGATGATGCCCATGCCGATGCCGGTGCCGATCGATACGTAGACGAAGTGCCGCAGCCCCGCGCCGAGCCCGTACCCCTGCTCCCCCAGCGCCGCCAGCGCGATGTCGTTCTCGATCGCGAACGGCACCGGCAGCCGCTCGGCGAGGCGCCCGATCACGCCGGGGCGGTCCCAGCCCGGCAGGTTCGGCGCGAGCCGCAGGCGCCGGTTCTCGACGTCGTGCACGCCCGGTGTGCCGAGGACGATGTTGGTGACCTCCCCGTCGGCCGCCGCGGCGAGGTCGTCGACGATCCGGCCGAGCCTGCTGATCAGCGCGGTCGCGCTTCCCGCGGGGGCCGGAACGTCCTCGCGCACGGCGATCTCGCCGCTCAGGTCGACCAGCGCGGCGCGAATCCACTCACGTCCGACGTCGAGCCCGATCACCCAGCCGGCCTCGGGCCGGATCTCGTACAGCAGCGCGGCGCGTCCCGCGTTCCCGGTGCGATGCCCCACGGAAAGGACCAGCCCGGCGCGCTCGAGGTCGGCCAGGGCGAGCGAGATGGTCGGCTTCGACAACCCGGTCGCGGCCGCGAGCTGGGGTCGCGAGACCGGGCCCAGCACACGGATCCGTTCGTAGACGGCCCGCTCGTTCATGATCCGCAACACGCTTGTGGTGTTCGCGGTGGGATTCACACTCCCCGTCCCACCCAGTTCGGTCGACACGCGTCCCCTCCCACGCCGATCTCACAGGTTGGCATATCACGAGACAGTCCAGCTTGCGCGTATTGATTCGTTAGGGACCCTCCCTTACATTTCTCCCCAGGGTAGCTCGGGGGAACCCTGGATCGCGGGCCGTCCGAGTCCGCGGGCGGAACACCAGGAAGGTGGACATCCCATGCGCAGAGGATGGCTCGTGATACCCGTCGCCGTGGCACTCGTCACCGCGGGCTGTGGATCGGGCAAAAAAAGTGGCACCGCGAAGAGCTCGGAGAAGTCACCAACGATCGCGCTCTTCCTCCCTGAGTCCAAGACGACGCGTTATGAGTCCTTCGACCGGCCGTTGTTCGAGGCGAAGGTCAAGGCGCTCTGCCCGGCCTGCAACGTCCTCTACAACAACGCCGACCAGGACGCCGCCAAGCAGCAGTCCCAGGTCGAGTCGGCGATCACTCAGGGGGCCGACGTCCTCGTCCTGGACGCCGTCGACGCCAAGGCGGTCGCCCCGCAGGTCAACCATGCCCGGCAGCGCAAGATCCCGGTCATCGCCTACGACCGGCTGATCACCGGCATCGACTACGCGTACTACGTCTCGTTCAACAACGTACGGGTCGGCCAGATGCAGGGGCAGGCGCTGCTCGACGCGATGAACGCACGGGGCACGACGGCCAAGGGCAAGATCATCATGCTCAACGGCGCGCCCACCGACCCGAGCTCGGGCGACTACAAGAAGGGCGCGCACAGCGTCCTGGACGGCAAGGTCCAGATCGGCCGGGAGTTCGACACGCCCGACTGGAGCCCCGACAAGGCCCAGCAGGAGACCGAGCAGGCCATCACGGCACTCGGCCGGGACAACGTCGTGGGCGTGCTCTCGGCCAACGACGGCATGGCCGGCGGCGCGATCGCGGCGATGAAGCGGGCCGGCTACAAGACACTGCCCCCGATCACCGGGCAGGACGCCGAGGTCGGGGCGGTCCAGCGGATCATCACCGGCGAGCAGTACATGACGATCTACCTCAACATCCGGCAGCAGGCCGAGAAGTCCGCCGAGCTGGCGGTCGCGCTGGGCCGCGGCCAGCACCCCGCCGCGCCGACCAAGGTGAACAACGGCAGCGCCGACATCCCGGCGTTCCTGCTCGACCCGACCGCGGTCACCAAGGACAAGATCGCCTCCACGATCATCAAGGACGGCTTCTACAAGCCCTCCCAGATCTGCACCGGCAAGCTCGCGGCCGCGTGCGCGAGCGCGGGGATCCGGTGACGCTCGAGGTCAGCGGCGTCTCCAAGCGGTACGGCGCGGTCCAGGCCCTCGACGACGTGGACCTGACGGTCGAGGCCGGCGAGGTGGTGGCGCTCGTCGGCGACAACGGCGCGGGCAAGTCGACCCTCGTCAAGGTCGTCTCCGGCGTGATCACGCCGGACTCGGGGACTCTGGAGTTCGAGGGCCGGCCGGTGCGGATCAACCGGCCGCACGACGCGCAGGCCCTGGGCATCTCCACCGTCTACCAGGACCTCGCACTCTGCGAGAACCTCGATGTGGTCGGCAACCTCTTCCTCGGCTCCGAGGAACGCAGGTGGTCGCTCATGCGCGGCATCCGGATGGAACGCCGCGCTCGCGACCTGCTGACCTCCCTCGACGTCCGCATCCGCGACATCTCGGCGCCGGTCGCGGCCCTGTCCGGCGGTCAGCGGCAGTCGGTGGCGATCACCCGCGCGCTGCTGGGCGAACCCCGGCTCGTCATCCTCGACGAGCCCACCGCGGCGCTGGGTGTCGAGCAGACCGCCCAGGTTCTGGACCTGGTCAGACGGCTGCGAGATCGCGGCCTCGCGGTCATGGTCATCTCGCACAACCTGGCGGACGTACGGGCCGTCAGCGACCGCATCGTGGTGCTGCGCCTGGGCCGCAACGCGGGCGACTTCCGTACCGCGGACACCTCGCAGGAGGCGATCGTGGCCGCCATCACCGGTCTGGAGGACACGACATGGCGTCAGTGACGCGCGCACCGGACCGGGTCGAGCCCGGCGCCGTACAGCGGATCATCACCGGCGAGCAGTACATGACCATCTACCTCAACATCAGGCAGCAGG
>DASQPY010000160.1:0-8368 GCA_035643735.1 Actinoallomurus sp.
GAGGGCGTTCGCGCGTACCTCGGCGATCGGCTTGGGCCCGTAGGGGAAACGTGCCGTGTCCGCGGCATACAGCAGCGGCTCGTTGGGCAACTGGTCGAGGATCGCGCGGGCGACCGTGAGCCCGCCGACCCCACTGTCGAAGATCCCGATCGAAGCGTCAGACATGAGCACACAGGCTAGAGAACGCATTGGGGAACGCCACCGCAATGCGCTGCATGTCACACGGGTATTTCCAAGCCGCACGCGCCCTCAGCGGCGATTACGTCCCGAACGGGCGATCTGGCGGCTCTGGGCCACGAGCTTCCCCGCGGAGTCCCAGACCTCGACCTCCTCGTCGAACCATCCGTCGCTGACGAGGCGGCCGGACGCGTGCAGGGCCAGCCAGCCGGACGCGGGAACGGCCCGCATCTGCCAGCTCAGCTCGACGGTGGGCGACCAGCCGGACGGCCCGAGGTTGAGCACGACGGGCGGCAGCGAGTCCACGGCGAGGGCGAGCACCATCCCGTCCGGCTCGTACGGCTGCCGGAGGCGAAAGTAGGAGCGCATCTCCGGGTGGCCGCTGGGCTGCCCGTCGAGCCAGCCCATCGTGGCCGCGTCGTAGCGCAGGTCGACCTGTGCCGCGAAGCCGGACAGGTGCTCGTTGGCGTAGGTGACGCACTCGTCGAGCGGCGGAAGCTTCTGGGCGGGAGCCGAGTAGAGAGGCTCGGCGCCGCCGTCGAGAGTGCCGCTGGTGATGAGCGCCTCGACGATCGGCGTGTCGCCCTGGACGAGTGAGACACGCGCCACATCGGCCGTACGCCCGGACTTGCGCGACTCGACGTGGACCTCGGCGGGTCCCGGAAGCGCCACCCGCAGGAAGTTCGCACTGGTGGAGACCGGGTGCGGGCGGTCGGCCGCGTCCAGCGCGGCACGTGTCAGCACGGCCATCAGGTAGCCGCCGTTGAGCGCCTGCTCGAACCCGTAGTCGGCGTCGAGCTCGGCGGAGTAACGACCCTCGCCGATACGCCGGACCGCCGTGGCCTGGTCAAAGCTGCCCATGTTCGCACCCGCCCCAGAATTTTAGAACCCAATTCGGTACGAACTTTACCGTCCCGGGTCATCGGGCCGGGGTCAGGTCTCCGTCTGAGCGGCCACCGCCTCGCGCAGGGCGTCATAGCCCACTCCGAGGTTGACCATGACGTCGTGGGCCGGGCCCTCTCCGAGGGTGAGCAGGCCCAGGGCGAGGTGTCCGGTGTCCACGCTCTCGCCACCCGCACGCAACGCCTCGCGCAGGGAGTGCGCAGTGCGCTCAGCCCAGTGTCGCCTCGATGAGCGAGAACACCGAAGAACCGGGGATGACGCGGTCCAGGACGAAGCCCCCTTCGGCGAGGAGCCGGCGCCACTCGGCATCGGTGCGTTCGCGACCGCCGACCATGGCCATCATGGTGAGGTCCATCATCTTCATGGGATGCGGCTCGTCTCCGTCGGGCATGACCCCCTCCAAGAGGACCAGCCGCGCGCCGGGGCGCGCGGCCTCGGCGACGTTGCGGAGGATGCGGACCGCGGACACGTCGTCCCAGTCGTGCAAGACGGCGGACATCACATAGACGTCCGCCGCAGGAACAGCTTCGAAGAAATCTCCTGCGACCACGGTCGCCCGCTCGCTCAACCCCGCCGCCCTCAGCGTCGCCTCGGCCTCGGCGACGATGTTCGGCAGGTCGAAGACGATGCCCTGGCGCTGGGGTTCCTTGGCGAGCAGCTTCGCCAGAAGCTCGCCACTGGCACCGCCGATGTCCGCGACGGTCCCGCCCCCAGGGAGCCGGTAGAGGTCCAGAAGGTCGCCACGGGCGGTGACGTTGCTCCCGCCATCGCGGCGTTCTGCAACTCGGCCCTACCTGAAGACTCGTTGAACCCACTCGAAGAAGGACTTCCCGAGGTAGGCGCTGGCGCCGACCTCACCGGTCCGGACGGTGTGCAGCAGCTTGCCGAACGGTGCGTAGTGCGTCTCCATCCAGTAACGCGCCATCGGCCGGACAGAGTGCTCGGGCCCATCCGCGAGCATCCGGCCGAGGTCGGTACCTTTCGCTTAGTTGATGATTCAACCAATCTAGGATCGAGGCATCGACCCGGTCGATCCGATCAGCGCGACACCACGTCCGCATCGCGCGGCTCGCGTATCGAGCCCGAGCAAAGCGCCGGATCCCGGACTGAAACGCGGCCTCAGGCCCAGAGCTGACCCTCCAGGCGCTGCTCGGCCTCGTCCAGCGTGCCGTCGTACGCGCCGGTCGAGAGGTACTTCCAGCCGCCGTCGGCCACGACGAAGGCGATGTCCGCGCGTTCACCCGCCTGAACGGCCTTGGCCGCCATGCCGAGTGCCGCGTGCAGGGCACAGCCGGTCGAGATGCCCGCGAAGATGCCTTCGGCGGTCAGCAGCTCACGGGTGCGTCGCAGGGCGTCCTCGGAGGTCACGGAGTAGCGCGCCGTCAGCACCGACTCGTCGTACAGCTCCGGGACGAAGCCCTCGTCGATGTTGCGCAGGCCGTACACCAGCTCGCCGTAGCGCGGCTCGGCCGCCACGATCGCGACGTCCGGCACCCGCTCGCGCAGGAACCGTCCGACGCCCATGAGGGTTCCGGTGGTGCCCAGCCCGGCGACGAAGTGCGTGATCGAGGGAAGGTCCTCGATCAGCTCGGGCCCGGTCGCCTCGTAGTGGGAGCGCGCGTTGGCCTCGTTGCCGTACTGGTAGAGCATCACCCAGTCGGGGTGCTCGGCCGCCAGCCCCTTGGCGACGCGCACGGCCTCGTTGGAACCCCCCGCCGCCGGCGACGGGATGATCTCGGCGCCCCACATCTTCAGCAGCTGGGTGCGTTCGGCCGAGGTGTTCTCCGGCATCACGCAGACCATCTTGTAGCCGCGCAGCCGGGCGACCATGGCGAGCGAGATGCCGGTGTTGCCGGACGTGGGCTCCAGGATCGTGCAGCCCGGCGTCAGCAGCCCGTCCTTCTCCGCCTTGCTGATCATCCAGAACGCCGGCCGGTCCTTGACCGAACCGGTGGGGTTGCGGTCCTCCAGCTTGGCCCACAGGCGTACGTCGGCCGACGGGGACAGGCGCGGCAGGCCGACCAGCGGTGTGCGGCCGAGTGAGTCGAGCAGCGAGTCGAACCGCATGTCAGCCGCCCGCGACGGCGGGCAGCACGGTGACGGTGTCACCGTCGGACACCTGGGTGTCCAGCCCGCCCAGGAAATGCACGTCCTCGTCGTTGAGGTAGACGTTCACGAACCGGCGCAGACCCTTGTCGTCCACCAGCCGCTCGCGCAGGCCCGGGTGACGGGCCTCAAGATCGGCGATCAGCTCGTCGAGAGTGGCCCCGCCGGCCTCGACCGCCTTCGCGCCGTCGGTGTAGTTACGCAGAATGGTCGGGATGCGAACCTCGATCGCCATGGCGATGTGCTCCTTCGTCGTACGGACCCCGGCTACCGCACGCCAACGCGGCGGGCCGCTCGGGGATTCCAGGCTGGGAGGATGAGCCCTAGTGACAGTCGTAGACGATCTCGGCGCGGGAATGGCCGAACAGGAAGTTCTGCACAGGCGCGACGACATGGCCGCGTCCGCGGCGTTCGGCCATCATCGTCGTCACATCGATCAGTTTACCGAGTCGGAACCCTGGGCCTCCACGATGGTGACCTCCTCCTCGGTCACCTCGCCGTCGATGATCCGGTAGGACCGGAAGTCGGTCGTGCCGGCGTCGCGCGTGGAGACGAGCACGTAGTGCGCATTCGGCTCGGAGGCGTAGGAGATGTCGGTACGCGAGGGGTACGCCTCGGTCGCCGTGTGGGAGTGGTAGATCACGACCGCCTCCTCGTCGCGGTCGTCCATCTCCCGCCACACCTTGAACTGCTCCATCGAGTCGAACCGGTAGAACGTCGGCGAACGCTCGGCGTTCGCCATCGCGACGAACCGCGTCGGCCGATCCGAGCCGATGGCACCCGCGACGACGCCGCACGCCTCGTCCGGGTGGTCGGCGCGCGCGTGCGCGACGATCTGGTCAACGATGGCCCGCTCGATCGTCAGCATGCGCAAAAGGGTATCCACGCCCGCGCGCCGGTGTCCTGGCGGGCGTGCGTCACCAGAGGGCGCGTACGAGGCTCTCCTGCAGGTAGGTCAGCCAGTCGTAGGCCGCGTACCCGGCGTTGCGCGGATCGTCCCAGTCGAACGTCCGCATCTGCTCCAGCGTCTCCTCGGTGATGTCCAGGCGGGTACCGAGCGCCAGACGCAGGTCGTTGAGCGCCCGGAGCCAGGCCTGGGCCTGTTCGGCGTCCAGGTAGACCTTGCCGCCCTCGCCGAGGGTCGCCAGCACGGTCTCGGCCGCGGCACGCTTACCCTCGCGCAGGCTCGCCTCGGTGTAGCGGCGGAACTCCGCGGACGCGCCCTGGTCCTCGCTGTAGGCGTCGGGGAACAGCCGGGCCAGCACCGGGTCCTCCGGGACCGAGGTGTTGTCGGACAGCCTGAGGTCCGGCATCCCCTCGTACTTCTCGGACTCGGCGACCTCGCCGATCAGGTCGAGGAGCTGGCCGACCAGCAGCCGTACGACGGCCGCCTCCTCCGAGCCCATGCGCAGGCATACCCGGCCGCCCGAGGCGCTGGTGAATCCGCCGTTCATCACACGTCCTGCTTGACGGTCGCCCACAGCCCGTAGGAGTGCAGGATCTCACAGTCGCGCTCCATCTCCTCGCGGGTGCCGCTGGAGACGACCGCACGCCCCTTGTGGTGCACGTCCAGCATCAGCTTCTCGGCCTTCTTCTTGGAGTAGCCGAACACGGCCTGGAACACGTACGTCACGTATGACATGAGATTGATGGGATCGTTCCACACGATCGCCACCCACGGACGGTCTGGTCGTACGTCCTCGGCGGCGTCCGGTCGATCGAGCTCGACGGGAGCCGTGGTCACTTTGGTGCCTCCTTAGCGGGAGCTCCCCTCAATCATCGTGCACACATTCACCGTAATCTGCCACTCGTGGATCATTCGACGACGGCTCTGCTGACCGACCGCTACGAGCTGACCATGGTGCGCGGCGCCCTCGCCAGCGGCACCGCGGCGCGCCGGGCGGTCTTTGAGGTGTTCGCCCGCCACCTTCCCGCGGGGCGGCGGTACGGCGTCGTGGCCGGGATCGGTCGCTTCCTCGACGCGCTGGAAGCGTACCGGTTCGACGACCCGGCGCTGGAGTTCCTGATCTCCCACGGCATCGTGGACGAGCCGACGGCCTCGTGGCTGTCGTCGTACCGGTTCTCGGGGAACATCTGGGGTTACGGCGAGGGCGACCTCTACTTTCCCGGCTCGCCGATCCTCGTGGTGGAGGGAGGTTTCGCCGACGCGGTGATCCTCGAGACGCTCGCGCTGTCGATCCTCAACCACGACACCGCGATCGCCTCGGCCGCCTCCCGCATGGTGCACGCGGCGACGGGGCGGCCGATCATCGAGATGGGCTCCCGCCGTACCCACGAGATGGCGGGGGTGGCCTCGGCCCGCGCGGCGTACCTGGCGGGCTTCACCTCGACCTCGAACCTGGAGGCGGGCCGGACGTACGGCGTGCCGACGGCGGGCACCAGCGCACACGCGTTCACGCTGCTGCACGACAGCGAACGGCACGCGTTCCGCGCCCAGCTCGGCGCGCTGGGCAAGGACACGACGCTGCTGGTCGACACGTACGACGTGGCGCGCGCGGTCGCGGTGGCGGTGGAGCTGGCCGGTCCCGGGCTCGGAGCCGTACGGCTCGACAGCGGTGACCTGGTGGAGACGGCGCACGAGGTGCGGGCCCAGCTCGACCGCCTGGGCGCCGAGAAGACCCGGATCATCGTGACCGGGGACCTGGATGAGTACGCGATCGCGGGCCTGGCGTCGGCGCCGGTCGACGGGTACGGCGTCGGCACGTCGCTGGTCACCGGGTCGGGGGCACCGACGGCGGCCCTGGTCTACAAGCTGGTGGCACGGGCGGAGTCGGAGGACGGCCCGCTGCGGCCGGTGGCCAAGCGTTCGGTCGGCAAGCCGAGCCGCGGCGGGCGCAAGTGGGCGGTACGGCACCTCGGCGACGACGGGAAGGCCATAGAGGAAGTGGTCTCCACGAGCGAGCCGGACCCGGGCCCGTACGACCGGTCGCTACTGACCCCGCTCGTACGGGACGGCGAGATCATCGGCCGGGAGCCACTGGCCTCGGCGCGCGCCCGGCACGAGCGCGCGCTGGCCGAACTGCCGCCGCGCGCCTTCCAGCTGTCCCGTGGCGACCCGGCCCTGCCGACGGACTTCCGCTGAGCCTTCAGGGTTGGGCGTCGATCCAGATGAGACGTAGGTCACCGTCGCGGCGGAGCAGCTTCGGCAGCCGGGCTAATGAACTCGAGCACAGCAGGCTCGGCGGCCCACCGCCGTCCGCGGGCACGTAGGCGACGGCCTGGTCGTCGAGCGCCAGGCCCCAGCCGAGGACGATCCCGTCATCGTGGTCGACGTCGAGCAGGCAGATCGCGAAGCGGCGAGGGGCCGACTCGGCGGAGAGTTCGGTGAGCTCTTTGAGCAATCCATCGTGGAGATGTCCGACGTTTCCTTCGGTCATGGTGACTCCGTCCCGTGGGGGTGAACACGTCCGGCGCGATCTGGCGACGTTTTCCTTGCCGCTGAAAACGATCGCAGCCATGGGTGGTGATCACAACGCGATCATCCAGGTCGGCCTCGATGATGTTTCCCCGGTCCGCCGGGGTAGCTTCCCTCCTGTGGGGGGATCACTGGGGAGGGGTGCCATGAGCAGCAGAGCGTTGATCATCGTGGACGTGCAGAACGACTTCTGCGAAGGGGGCTCGCTGGCGGTGTCGGGAGGAGCCGAGATCGCGGCCGCGATCTCCTCCTACGTCGCCGCGCATCGCGGAGAGTACGCGCACGTCGTCGCCACCCGCGACTTTCATCTCGACCCCGGCGACCACTTCTCTGATCATCCGGACTATGCCGACTCCTGGCCTCCGCACGGTGTGATCGGTACTCCCGGGGCGGACTTCCATCCCAACCTCGACCTGGCGCCGATCGAGGCGGTGTTCAGCAAGGGCGAGCACGGGGCGGCGTACAGCGGCTTCGAGGCGAAGGCCGACGACGGCACTCTGCTGGGTGAGTGGCTGCGGAAGCACGAGGTGACGGTGGTCGACGTCGTCGGCATCGCCACCGACCACTGCGTACGGGCGACCGCCCTGGACGCCCGCGGCGCCGGCCTGGCCACGCGGGTGCTCCTCGGGATGACGGCCGGGGTGGCACTCCCGACCACCGAGCGCGCCCTGGCCGGGCTGAGCGACGCCGGGGTGCAACTCAGCGGCGAGCCGCTCGTCGCCCCCTGAGGGATGCCTTCTCCCGGTACGTTGCGTTCCATGCGCAACCCGATATTGCTGCTGATGGGTGTTTCCGGCAGCGGGAAGACCACGATCGGCGCGATGCTGGCCGGACGGCTCGGCTGGACGTACGCCGAGGCCGACGACTTCCACCCACCGGCCAACGTGGAGAAGATGCACGCGGGCATCCCCCTGAACGACGATGACCGCCGCCCGTGGCTCGAGGCCACCGCGGCGTGGATGAAGGACCAGACCGGCCCGGCCGTCGTGACGTCCTCGGCACTCAAGCGCAGGTACCGCGACCTGCTGCGCGCGGGGCGGCCTGACCTGCGGCTGGTATATCTGGAGGGCAACCACGAGCTGATCGGCAAGCGCCTTGCCGCGCGGCATGGGCACTTCTTTCCGAAGCAGCTGCTGGACAGCCAGTTCGCCGACCTGGAGGTCCCGGGCCCGGCCGAGGACCCGCTGGTCGTCTCCATCGACGCCGCGCCGGAGCAGGTCGTTCAGGAGATCATCGACCGCGGCGGCCTGGCCTCCTGACCGGGTCCACCCGGGCCTGCTCGGAGGCGCTGGGGTCCACTGGGGTCCACCGCCAGGCGGGCAGGTGGATCGGTCCCTCAGCTCAGCGGCAGCCGGTGCGGACGGTCGGGCGGGCACGCTGCCGGCTTCGGGAGCGGCTTCGCCGGGAATTGTCGGTGCCGGCTGCCACGATCGCTGAATGTTGAGCATCGGGACCATCGTGCTGGGAGCCGCGAACGTACAGCGCGCGGTGGAGTTCTGGACCCGGGCGCTGGGCTATGTGCCCCGCGACGGCGTGGTGGAGGACGCCTGGGCCGTACTGGTGCCGGCCGACGGCCCTGGCCCCGGCCTGGCGCTCGGTCGCAGCACGACGCCGGTGCAGGAGCATCCCCGGGTCCATCTTGATCTGTACGCGGGCGATGCGGCGGAGCAGACCGCCGAGGTGAGACGCCTGATCTCCCTCGGCGCCGAGCGTGTCGACTGGGATCTCTATCCGGACGACGCCGAC
>DASQPY010000161.1:0-2418 GCA_035643735.1 Actinoallomurus sp.
GTCGTGGACGGCGCGACCGTCACCTTCGACCACTGCATCATCGCGACCGGGGCCAGCGCCAAGCTGCTGCCCGGCACCTCGCTGTCCGAGCGCGTCGTCACCTTCGAGGAGCAGATCCTCAGCGACAGCCTGCCCGAGAGCATCGTCATCGCCGGCGCGGGCGCCATCGGCGTGGAGTTCGCCTACGTCCTGGCCAACTACGGCGTCAAGGTGACGATCGTGGAGTTCCTCGACCGGCTCGTGCCGCTGGAGGACGAGGAGGTCTCCAAGGAGCTGGCCAGGCACTACCGCAAACTCGGCGTCGAGGTGCTGACCTCCACTCGCGTCGAGGACATCGACGAGTCGGGGGCCAAGGTTCGCGTCACCGTCTCCAAGAACGGCGAGCAGCGGGTCCTGGAGGCCGACAAGGTACTGCAGGCCATCGGCTTCGCGCCCAACGTGGACGGCTACGGCCTGGAGAAGACCGGTGTCCGGCTGACCGAACGCGGCGCGATCGACATCGATGGCCGCGGCCGTACGAACGTGCCCCACATCTTCGCGATCGGCGACGTGACCGCCAAGCTGATGCTCGCGCACGCGGCCGAGTCGATGGGCGTCGTCGCGGCGGAGACCATCGCCGACGCCGAGACGATGGAGCTCGACTACGTCATGATCCCTCGCGCGACCTTCTGCCAGCCGCAGATCGCCAGCTTCGGCTGGACCGAGGCGCAGGCGCGGGAGCAGGGATTCGACGTCAAGGTCGCGAAGTTCCCCTTCACCGCGAACGGCAAGTCCCACGGCCTCGGCGACGCGTCCGGCTTCGTGAAGATCCTCAGCGACGGCAAGTACGGCGAGCTGCTCGGCGCGCACCTGATCGGCCCGGACGTGGCCGAGCTGCTGCCCGAGCTGACGCTGGCCCAGCAGTGGGACCTGACCGTCCACGAGGCCGCCCGCAACGTGCACACCCACCCCACCCTCAGCGAGGCCGTGAAGGAGGCCCTCCACGGGCTCGCCGGCCACATGATCAACTTCTAGCCGGCCGATGGGAAGAGGGGCCTCCTGGCGCGCCGGGGAACCGGCGGCGACGCGACAGGAGGTCCTCGGGCGGGTCAGAGGCGGTTCCACGCGTATTTGGGCAAGCCGTGGCTGCTCGCGATCGGTTTCCACGCGGCGATCACCTGGCGCTTGGCGGGACCGGCCTTGTCGTTGGCGGCGATGGCGTCCTTGTAGTGCGCCGTCAGCGGGGCGATCTTGCCGCCACAACGGCGTCCCTGGATTTCCTGCGCCCACGCGAGATAGGCCTGGTCGGCGTTGAGCGAGCTCTGGTACGCGGCGACCATCGACCTGCGGAGGCTGGAGCCGTCCGGCAGCTGGTCGACCTTGAGCCTCTTGGACTGTGAGAGCTCCTGCTGCCGGTCCCGGACGACCTGCTGGAAGCCGGGTACACCCGCGGCGACGTCGTCGCAGGTCCGGAGGCGCGACGGCAGGTGCCCGCGCGCCGTCTTACCGGACTTGAGGATCTGGTTGACGGCGGCGGCCTGTTGCGCGGCACCTCCCGCGCTCGTCTTCCCCCCGGCCGTCCGCGTCCCGTCCTCGGACCCGCCCTGCGTCAGGGCGTAGATCACGCCACCGCCGAGCACGACCACCGCGGCTATGCCGCAGACCAGCAGCAGGTTCTTACGGCTCCTTCCCCAACCGCCGTCCGGGGGCGGCGCGGTCAGGTCCCCGGAGCCCGGCGGAATGCCCTGGTCCCATCCGGCGGGGTCGAACGTGTGCGGCATTGGCGCGCCGAGGTTCTGTGTCGCGTTCTCCTGCCCGGGCGGCGGCGGCGGGCTCGCCGGGGGTGCCTCGCGGTGCCATCCGGCCGGGTCGAACGCGGACGGTAGCGGGGCGCCCAGACTCTGTGTGGCGTTGTCCTGCCCGGGCGGCGGCGGGCTCCCCGGTGGTACGTCGCGCTGCCATCCCGCCGGATCGGACGCGGGCGGCAGGGGGGCGCCCAGGCTCTGTGTGGCGTTGTCCTGCCCGGGCGGCGGCGGGTCCGTACGCGGATCCGGAGGCCGTATCGGCGGCAGCTCGGGCCATTCGTCGCCCGCGTTCCAGACCGGAATCGGCATCGGCTCGGTCTTCGGGTTCGGCGGGCCGGCCTGCGGTTTCGTCAACGGTTCGGAGGTGAAGAGCGACCCCGAACCGGGACGTTCCCCCGCTGACGGAAGCGGCGCGCCGCACCATGTGCAGGCGGACCGACCCGAGGGGACGTCGTTCTCACACGCCGGACACTTCATCCACGGTCCTTTCTCGCCGACCATTCCCGTCAGAGGGAACATTGTGCCGTCCACCGGCGGCGAGCGAACCCGGTCCCTCCCGCTGGCGTAGACCCGACGAGCCTAGGCCCGATCGGGACGCCCTTTCACATCGACGCCGGTCATGCGACGGCGTCCA
>DASQPY010000162.1:0-14279 GCA_035643735.1 Actinoallomurus sp.
GCGCATTACGCGGATCAGGACCGGCCCCAAGCTGAACACATTCGTCGACCCGGAGGCCGCCGGGGCTCAAGCCGAGGGCAGGTTGCCCAAGCTGACGATCTTCTAGGGCCTACGTCGAAGTCCCCGCCCGTCGCGCAGGGAGGACAGCGGGACTTCGAGACAGGTCCTAGCTAGAGCAGGTCGCGGGTGGCGAGGACGATGCCGTCCTCGTCGCTGTAAAGCCACATGCCGGGGCGGAACTCCGCCGCACCGAACGACACGGGTACGCCGACCTCGCCGGCACCGTCCTTGGCGCTCCTGCGCGGGTTCGAGCCCAGCGCCTTCACGCCCAGGGAAAGCTCCCGCAGCGCCGCCACATCGCGTACCGCGCCGTAGATGACCACGCCCGACCAGCCCGACGCGAGCGCCGACGCTCCGATCGTGTCGCCCAGCAGCGCCGCTCGCAGTGACCCGCCGCCGTCCACCAGCAGTACGCGTCCGGCGCCCGGGGTCTCCGCCGTGCTCCGCAGCAGGGCGTTGTCCTCGTGGCAGCGGACGGTCTCGACCGGACCGGCGAAGCGGGTCACCCCGCCGTACGAACGGAACTGCGTCTCGCACGACACGAGTTCGTCGGTGAAGGAGTCCATGAGATCAGCCGTCGCGAAGTCCACGAGACGAAGGCTAGATCACGCCGACGGACCGTCCGTCGGCCGCCCCAGCAGACGTGACAGAACGATCGCCGTCTTCGTCTGCACGATGTTCGGTTCGTTGCGCAGCCGCTCCAGGGCCTCCTCGAGCCCCTGGATGTCGTGTGCCCGCAGGTGGACGAGGGCGTTGGCCTCGCCCGTGACCGTGTACGCGGCGACCACCTCCGGGTGGCGCCGGATGCTCGCGTAGATCTCCGCGGGGGACGTGCGGCCCGCGCAGAAGAGCTCCACGAACGCCTCCGTCGTCCAGCCCAGCGCGGCCGGGTCCACGACGGCCGCGTACCCCGTGATCACGCCGTCGTGGCGCATCCGGTCCACGCGTCGCTTGACCGCCGGGGCCGACAGGCCCACCTGGCCACCGATCTGGGAGAACGAGAGGCGTGCGTCTTCGAGCAGGCACGCAACGATTCGCCGATCCAGGTCATCAAGACGCAATGATCTGCCCCTTCAAAGCGCGTGAACGTCATTGGTATGACGTCCACCCCGACCCTACGCTGCACGTGGTGCCTCAAACATCCCTTGGCCCCACCAAGCACGACGCATTGCCAGGAGCAGGACATATGACGATGCAGACCCTTGCCCGCGACGACGCGGGCATTGCGTCAGGCCGGCCGGCACGTACCTACCTGATGTGCCCGCCGACCTATTTCGACATCAAGTACGCGATCAACGCGTGGATGGACCCGGCGGCGCCGGTCGACCGTGACCGCGCCATGGCCGAGTGGGAACGGCTGCGCGCGACGTACATCGCGCTCGGCCACACCGTCCATCTGCTCGATCCGGTAGAGAACCTGCCCGACATGGTCTTCGCCGCCAACGGCGCGACCGTGGTGGGCGGGATGGTGATGGGTGCGAGGTTCCGGCACCCCGAACGTGGCGGAGAGGCCGACGCCCACCAGGAGTGGTTCGCGCGCCACGGCTACCAGCGCTTCACGCGGGCGACGCACGTCAACGAGGGTGAGGGCGACTACGTCTTCGCCTACCGGGCGATCGTGGCCGGGCACGGCTTCCGTACCGACCCGCGCGCGCACAACGAGCTCCACGACGCCTTCGGGCTGCCCGTGGTCAGCGTCGAGCTGGTCGATCCGCGCTTCTACCACCTCGACACGGCCCTGTGCGTGATCGACCCGTTCACGGCGGCGTACTACCCCGGCGCGTTCGGCGAGGACGGGCTGCTCAAGCTCAAGACGCTGTTCCCCGAGCTGATCGAGGCCACCGAGCAGGACGCGCTCGCCTTCGGCCTCAACGCGGTCAGCGACGGGCGCCACGTCGTCATCCCGCACGACGCCACGAGCCTGCGGGACAGGCTCACGGAGCGTGGCTACGACGTCGTACCGATCGAGATGACCGAGCTGCGCAAGGCCGGGGGCGGCCCCAAGTGCTGCACGCTTGAACTACGGCCCTGAAAAGCCTCTAACCTGGAGAAACGGGTACTCGCGGAGATTCCGCGAGTCGACCAAGGAGCCGCCGTTGAACACGAAGGATCTTCGCGCGTTGTCGGAGCTGCACAGCGCCCACAACTACCATCCGTTGCCGATCGTGATCGCCGAGGCCGAGGGCGCCTGGGTGACCGACGTCGAGGGCCGGCGGTACCTCGACATGCTCGCCGCCTACTCCGCGGTCAACTTCGGGCACCGCCATCCGCGCCTCGTCGAGGCGGCCAGGCGCCAGCTCGAACGGGTCACGCTGGTCAGCCGGGCGTTCGACCACGACCAGTTCGGGCACTTCGTCACCGAGCTGGCCGAGCTGGCGGGCAAGGACATGGTGCTGCCCATGAACAGCGGTGCCGAGGCCGTCGAGACCGCGCTCAAGACCGCCCGTAAGTGGGGGTACGAGGTCAAGGGCGTACCGGCCGAGCAGGCGAACATCATCACCTTCGAGGGCAACTTCCACGGCCGGACGACCACCATCGTCAGCTTCTCCACCGACCCGGACGCCCGTAACTCCTACGGGCCGTTCACCCCGGGCTTCCGCACCGTCCCGTACGGCGACGCCGAAGCGCTGCGCGCGGCCGTGGACGAGAACACCGTCGGCGTGCTGATCGAGCCGATCCAGGGTGAGGCGGGCGTCAACGTGCCGCCCAGCGGGTTCCTCACGGCCGTACGCGAGATCTGCACCGATGCCGGCGCGCTCATGCTCGCCGACGAGATCCAGTCGGGCCTGGGCCGTACCGGCACGACCTTCGCGGTCGAGCACGAGAACGTCGTGCCCGACGTCTACATCCTGGGCAAGGCGCTCGGCGGCGGGATCATGCCGATCTCGGCCGTCGTCGCGGACCAGGAGATCCTCGGTGTCTTCAAGCCCGGCCAGCACGGCTCCACGTTCGGCGGCAACCCGCTCGCCTGCGCGATCGCACGGGAGGTGATCGCGATCCTGAAGACCGGGGAGTTCCAGGAGCGGTCCCGTACGCTCGGCGCCCACCTGCACGAACGCCTCGGCGCGCTGCCGGCCGATCGGGTGCGTGAGGTACGCGGACGGGGGTTGTGGGCCGGCGTCGAGCTCAACGGCAAGGCGCGGCCGGTCAGCGAGCGGCTCATGGAGCGCGGCGTACTCGCCAAGGAGACCCACGAGACGACGCTCCGGCTCGCCCCGCCGCTGGTGATCGACAAGTCCGACCTCGACTGGGCGCTCGATCACCTCGAGGCGGTCCTCGCCGAGCTCTGAGGACCGCCGGACGAAGGCCTGGGCCGACCGGCCCAGGCCTTTGCCAGCTGCGGATTCACCGCACTTACAGTATATGAATTGCAGGGGGAATGACCGAGGGCCTATAGTCCACTTGGATTATTGAGCATCGACTAGAGAACACCTCATGTCACGACCCCTCACACCGCTCCAGCTGGCGGTGCTGCGGCTGCTCGCCGACGAGCAGATGCACCCGTACGAGATGCAGCAGCGGATCCGTGAACGCGCCATCGACCAGGTCGTCAAGGTCGCGCACGGATCGCTTTACCACGCCGTCGCGCGGCTGGCCGAGCAGGGACTCATCGAACCCGTGGAGACGAGCCGCGAGGGCCGCCGACCGGAGCGTACGGTCTATGCGATCACCGAGGCGGGACGGGACGAGGCGCGTTCGCGGCTGCGGGAGTTCATGATGCGCCCGATGCAGGAGTATCCCTCGTTCGGCATGGCGCTGGCGTTCGTCTCGATGCTTCCGCCGGACGAGGCCGCGTCGCTGCTCGACCGGCGCACGGTGGACCTGGAGGCCAAGCTGGCCTCCCACGACACGGTCGTGGAGAGCCTGATCAAGCGGGGGCATCCGCGGATCCAGGTCATCGAGGTGGAGTTCCTGAACTCCCGCCTGCGCTCGGAGCTGGATTTCGTGAGGGCGCTGAGTGAGGACATCAAGTCACGCCGGCTGGACTGGCGGCCGCCGAACGGCGGAGACGGGGAGAAGTAATGAAGAAATGGCACGGCAATCCGTGGGCGATTCTGATCACGCTCAGTCTCGGGTTCTTCATGACCCTGCTGGACCTGACCATCGTCAACATCGCGATGCCCAGCATGATCGACCAACTGCACGCCTCGCTGGACGAGATCCTCTGGGTGATCAACGCCTACGTGCTCATCCTCGCCGTGCTCCTCATCACCGCCGGGCGCCTGGGTGACGTACGCGGTCAGCGCACGATCTTCATCTTCGGCGTGGCGACGTTCACCGTCGCGAGCCTGCTGTGCGGGATCTCCCAGAACCCCGCCGAGCTGATCGCCGCACGCTGCGTGCAGGGTCTGGGCGCCGCCATGCTGCTGCCCCAGACCATGGCCATCATCATCGCGACGTTCCCGCCGCAGCGGCGCGGCGCCGCGCTCGGCATCTGGGGAGCGGTCGCGGGCGTGGCCGCGATCGCCGGGCCGACGCTCGGCGGCTTCCTGGTCAGCGCGTTCGACTGGCGATGGATCTTCTTCGTCAACCTGCCGGTCGGTGTGGTCGTTCTCATCGCGGCGTTCACCGTCATCCCGCCCGTACGGCAGGAACGGCAGCACCGCCTGGACCTCGGCGGAGTGCTCATCGCCACGGCCGCGCTGTTCTGCCTCAGCTTCGCCCTGACGGAGGGCCAGCGGTACGACTGGAACATCTGGATCTGGGGCCTGGTCGCGGCCGCGGTCGTCCTTCTGGTGGTCTTCCTCCTCCAGCAGCGCACCCAGCAGGCCAACGAGCCCCTCGTGCCCTTCGCCCTGTTCCGCGACCGCAACTTCACGGTCATCAACTTCGTCGCCGCCGCCGTGTCCGTCGGAATGATCGGCATGTTCCTGCCGCTGACGATCTACTTGCAGTCGGTGCTCGGCTACAGCGCGCTGAAGTCCGGCCTGGTCATGGCGCCGATGTCGGTGATCTCGATGTTCGTCGCCCCGTTCGCCGGCCGGCTCTCCGACCGAATCGGCGGCAAGCTCATCCTCATGGGCGGGCTGACGCTGTACGGCATCGCCATGGCCTGGATCGTGCTGATCGCCGAGCCGACGACGAACTGGCCCGCCTTCTGGCCCGCCCTGATCATCGCCGGCCTCGGCGTCGGCTGCGTGTTCGCGCCGATGGCCACCGAGGCGATGCGCGGCATCGAGCCGCGGATGGCCGGGGCCGCCTCCGGCGTCTACAACACGATCCGCCAGATCGGCTCGGTGGTCGGCAGCGCCGCGATGGGCGCCATCCTGCAGAACCAGCTGGCGAGCTCTCTCCAGCACGAGGCGACCGTACGGGCCGGGCAGCTTCCGGCACCGGCGCGCGGGCCGTTCCTGTCGGGCGTCAAGAGCGCCGCCAAGGGTGGCATCGAGGTCGGTGCCGGGCAGCACGGCGCGGCCCAGAGCGTGCCCAAGAACCTGCCGAAGGAGGTCGCCGACCAGATCGCCCGTGCGTCCAAGGCCGTGTTCGACCATGGCTTCGTCACGGCGATGAAGCCGACCATGGCCCTGCCGATCGTGGTCGTCCTGGTCGCCGCGCTGTCGTGCCTCCTCATGAAGCGGTACGTGCGACCGGCCGAGCCGCAGCCCACCGAGACGGTCGAGGCCAGCGCCTGAGACTCAGCGCGGATGGACCCGGTGGTAGCTCCCGTCGTAGTACAGCAGGGGGCTGCCATCGGGGTTCGGCCGGCTGACGCCGAGCACCTCGCCGACCACGATGCTGTGGTCCCCGCCGTCGTGGACCGCGTGCGTACGGCATTCGAGCGCGGCGATGGCGCCCTCGAAGATGGGGGCACCGGTATGCGGGCCGGGATGGGACGGCCAGCCGTTCAGCTGCCCTTCGATCTCCCGCCCCCGCGTCGCGAACCAGCGTGACGCCTCCTCCGCGTCCTCGCCCAGCACCGAGACGGCCCAGCTGCGCGCGCCGGAGACCAGGTCGTGGAAGCGCGCGATCTTCTCGGCGCAGAAGAGCACGAGGGTCGGTTCCAGCGAGACGGACGTGAAGGCGTTCACGGTCATCGCGTGGGCCGCGCCGTCCAGGACCGTCGTCACGACCGTGATACCGGTGGCGAAGCGGCCGACCACGCGGCGATACTCCTCGGGATCGACTCCCGCGGACATCGGCATGGCGGCGTGCTCCCTCAAGCGGCTCCGGGCGTCCGGCGAACGGCCCTCATGGGATGTTACCGGCCAGTCGGCTATCGGATCCCCGGCGGTTGCGGCGCACCACCGAGCAGCCACGACCGCGAGGAGCGGGTCCAGACGATGGCGACCAGGGCCGCGACGGCGCCGCCGAACATGTAGACATAGCCCGGCGTCGTGCCGGTGACGACGAGGTCGCCCTCGGGCCGGCGGCTCGACAGCACGACCAGGACGATCATCCAGAGGGCGGCCGGGATGACGGCGCCGAGCCTGCTCTCCATCGCCCAGCCCGCCGCGCGGAAGATCGCGAGGTTCACCACGGACAGTGCGATCGCCGCGACGGGGACGCTCCCGGCCTGCCAAGAGAACTCGAACGAGCCGATCACCCCCAGCAGAACCCCGAGCACGGCGAGCACCCCGTAAGCGATCCCGACCAGGAACGCCGGTTCCGGGGTGGGCACGGGCGGAGGGTAGGGACCCATCGTCTGTTCCACAGAGCGTCAGGCTACCGGGTGGAAGAGACCGGTTTCGCGCCCATCCTCTACCGGTATGCCGGACTCCCCGGCCAGGAGGGTGTAGTACTCCGCGTCGAGGATCGGCACTCCCACATCGTTGGACAGCGCGTAGTACGGCGGCGCCATCGTGATCTGGGTGGCGTGCGAGCGCATCGCCTCCACCTTGGCGGGCAGCCAGGCGCCGGCCTCGATCCGCGTCGTCACCTGGGCGTCGGGCACCCCGAAACCGAACTCGCGCACCGATCCCACCCGTCCGAACGGACCCCGGCCCACCTCCGCCTCCAGCGAGGTGATCGGGATCGCGGTGGCGTAGAAGCGGGAGGGCGCCCACGGCCGCCCCTCGCCGAAGGACGCGTCCGCCGCCCGTTCGAAGGCGCGCCAGGCCACCCGATAGGCCTGGATGTGATCGGGATGGCCGTAGAACCCGTTGTCGTCATAGGTCACGATGACCTGCGGGCGCACCTCGCGTACGACGCGCACCAGCTCGGCGGTGGCCTCCTCGACGTCGGCCCGCCAGAAGCACCGGGGGTCGTTGTTGGAGGGCGTGCCCATCATCCCGGAGTCGCGCCAGCGTCCCTCTCCGCCGAGGTAGCGGTGGTCGTCGACGCCGAGCGCGGCGCAGGCCCGCGCCAGCTCACCGGTGCGGTACTCCCCCAGCTCGTCTCCGGACAGGTGGCGCAGATCCTCGGGGATCACCTCGCCCTCCTCACCGCGGGTGCACGTCACCAGGCACACGTGGGCGCCCTCGGCGGCGTACTTGGCCATCGTCGCGCCGGTCTCGATCGACTCGTCGTCCGGATGCGCGTGCACGAACAGGATCCGCCGGTCGGTGCTCATCGGGTGGCCTCCGCCGCAGGTTGGGTCGCATTGCCGCCACCGGCGCCGGCACCGTCGCCCGGGTCCTCGGTGCCGCCGCCGTCACCCGGCTCCGACGTCTCGCCATCGCCCGGCTCGGAGGAGGTGCCGCCACCGGGATGACTGGTGCCACCGCTGGGACGCTTCGTCGACACCGACACCGACGGCTCCGGCTCGCCGCTGTCCGTCGGGGGCGGCCCGGTCTGCTGCCGGCGCGTCGGGAGGGTCGGCTGCTCGGGCGCGGAGGATGTGACCGGCGCGCTCGATGGGACCGGTGTCCCCACGCCGCCACCCGACGGATGGTCGTTCCCGCGTGAGGCGGCCCAGACCACGGCGACCACGACCACGGCGACCAGCAGGCCCGCCAGTGCCGCCATGGTCGCGCGCGCCGAGGGCGTACGGGCCGCTCCCGCACCGGCGGGCTTTGTCGGGCCGGTCGGCGCCGGCGGGAGCATGCCCGCCTGGGGTGCCGTGCCGGCGAAGGCCGCGCCCTGACCCATGATCGCGGTCTCCGGGGCGGCGCCGGACGGCGTCGCCGGGGTGAGGCCCTCCTCGCCGAGCAGCCGCATCAGCAGCGTCTGGGTCTGCGGGCGTGCCTGGGGCTCCTTGGCGAGGCAGTCGGCGACGATGCCGCGCAGTGGCTCCTCCATGGCGCCGAGGTCGGGCGGCTCGTTGACGATCCTGTGGATCACCGCCATGACCGTGTCCTGCCCGAACGGCGCCTGCCCGGTGGCGGCGTACACCATCGTCGAGGCCCAGGAGAACAGATCGGCCGCGGGCGTGATCTCTTTCGCCAGGAGCTGCTCGGGCGCCATGTAGGCCGGCGTCCCAATGGCCGAGTTGGTCATCGTGGCGGCCGCGCCCAGCGCTCGCGCGATGCCGAAGTCGATCACGCGCGGGCCGTCGGCCCCGATGAGGACGTTCTGCGGCTTGAAGTCGCGGTGCACGATGCCCGCCTGGTGGATGGCGACCAGTGCGGTGACGGTCCCGATGGCCAGGCGTTCGAGGTCGGCGCCGGAACGGGGCGAGTCGGACGAGACGAGCTGGGCCAGCGACGGGCCCGGAACGTACTCGCTGACGATGTAGGGCCGGTCGCCCTCGACGTCGGCGTCCAGGACCTGCGCCGTGCAGAACCGCGCGACCCGCTTGACCGCATCGAGTTCGCGCAGGAAGCGGGTGCGTGCGGTGTCGTCGTCGGCGAGGTCGGCGCGGAGCAGCTTGACGGCCACCGGATCGCCCGACTCGGACTCCCCGAGGTAGACGACTCCCTGGCCACCCTCCCCGAGACGCGCGGTCAGAGTGTACGAACCCAGCCGCGCCGGGTCGCCCGGCTTGAGTGGACGGCCCTCCGGCATCAAAACTCCTGTGTGGGAAGTCGGCGGTTCACTGTCACCGTAGCCGTTCGGGTGGGGGGACGGCCCGCTACGCGACACCGGTGTCCGGCTGGCAGGATCGGAGGCATGACGATCAGCTTCCCACGACAGAGCGCTCGAACCCGGCGATTCACTCTCGGCGCTCCGCGCGGCTTCCTCGTGTCGTCCGACGGCTCGCGCGTCGTCTTCCTTCGGTCCCGGCACGGCACCGATCCCGTCACGTGCCTGTGGACGGTCGAGGTCGGCGACGATGGCATCGGCGAGGAGCGTCTCGTCGTCGACCCGCGCGCGCTCGACCTGCCCGGCGAGGAGGATCTGCCGGCCGAGGAGCGGGCCCGCCGGGAACGCGCCCGCGAACAGGCCGGCGGCGTCACCGCGTTCGCCACCGACGCGGCGCCGACGATGGCCGCCTTCGCGCTGTCCGGGCGGCTCTTCGTCACCGACCTGGACAAGGACGTGCGGGCCCTCGACGCCGCCGCGCCCGTCTTCGGCCCGCGCCCCGACCCCACCGGCCGCCGCGTCGCGTACGTCTCCGGACGCGCGCTGCGGGTGATCGAGGTGGCGTCCGGCGCGGACCGCGCGCTGGCCGAGCCCGAGGACGAGCAGATCTCCTACGGCCTGGCGGAGTTCGTCGCCGCCGAGGAGATGCAGCGGATGCGGGGCTTTTGGTGGGCGCCGGACGGCGAGGCCGTGCTCGCGGCCCGCGTCGACGAGTCCCCCGTGCAGCGCTGGCACATCGCCGACCCGGCCAACCCCGGCCGCACGCCGGTCGAGGTCGCCTACCCGGCCGCCGGCACGCCCAACGCCGACGTCTCCCTGGTGGTGCTGCGTCTCGACGGCGGCCGGCAGCCGGTCGAGTGGGACCGTGAGACCTACCCCTACCTTGTCGACGCGAGCTGGGACGCCCAAGGCGTGCTTCTCGTCGTGCAGACCCGCGACCAGAAGGCGATGCGGATCCTGTCCGCGGACCCCGCGACCGGGCGGACGACGCTCGTACGCGAGGACACCGACCCGGTCTGGCTCGACATCGTGCCCGGGGTGCCGGCCCGTACCTCGGGCGGCGGCCTCGTGTGGGTCTCCGAGGACGACACCGCCCGCCGGCTGCTCGTCGACGGCGAGCCCGTGACGCCCGGCGGTCTGCAGGTACGCTCCGTGCTCGGCGTGGACGGCGACACGGTGCTGTTCACCGCCTCCGACGAGCCCACCGAGATCCACGTATGGGCCTACGACGGGATCGGCCTCACCCGGCTGACCAGCGGCAGTGGCGTGTTCGGCGGCCGCCGCAAGGGCGGCACGACCGTCATCACCGGCGGCCTGCTAGACCGCTTCGGCGTCCAGACGACGGTCATGCGCGCCGGGCGGCCCCTCGGTGAGATCGCCTCTCACGCCGAGACTCCCGACATCGAGGTCAACGTCAACCTGATCCGCGCCGGCGACCAGGAGATCCGCACCGCGGTGCTCCTTCCGTCCGGATACACCGGTGACGAGCCGCTACCGGTGCTCATGGACCCGTACGGCGGGCCGCACGCCCAGCGCGTGCTCGCGACGCGCCGTGCCTTCGCCGAGTCGCAGTGGCTCGCCGACCAGGGGTTCGCCGTGGTCGTCGCCGATGGACGCGGCACGCCGGCCCGCGGGCCGGCATGGGAGCGCGCGATCCACCGCGACGTGGTCGGGCCGGTGCTGGAGGACCAGGTGGCGGCCCTGCACGCGGCCGCCGAGCACTTCCCGCTCGACCTGTCCCGGGTCGCGATCCGCGGCTGGTCGTTCGGCGGGTACCTCGCCGCGCTGGCGGTACTGCACCGTCCCGACGTGTTCCACGCCGCGGTGGCGGGCGCCCCGGTCACGGACTGGACGCTGTACGACACCCACTACACCGAGCGCTATCTCGGCAACCCCGCCGAGGACCCGGAGCCGTACGAGCGGGGGAGCCTGATCCGCGCGGTCACCGCCACCGAAGGCGTACGGACCATGCGCCCGCTGCTGATCATCCATGGGCTGGCAGACGACAACGTCGTCGTCGCGCACACACTGAGGTTCTCCTCGGCGCTGCTCGCGGCGGGCCTGCCGCACAGCGTGCTGCCGCTGTCCGGCGTCACGCACATGACCCCCCAGGAGGTCGTCGCCGAGAACCTCATGCTCCTGCAGGTCGACTTCCTGAAGAGCGCCCTGTAAGAGC
Organism: Actinoallomurus sp.; assembly: GCA_035643735.1. GTDB lineage: Bacteria > Actinomycetota > Actinomycetes > Streptosporangiales > Streptosporangiaceae > Actinoallomurus. Next base: position 11,138 of record DASQPY010000162.1, read on the forward strand.
CCGCGCGCTCTAAGAGCAACGCGGCGGCGAACGCCCGGCATCCGTCTAGGATGCCGGGCACGGGGGATGAGTTCCGGCCTGCGCCATCGCCTGCTCCGCGCGGGCGTGGACGACGTGCCGGACCCGTACGGCGGCCCGAGCGAGGGTTACCACGCCTGCGCGGCGCTCCTCCTCGGTGAGGTCGGCACGCTGCTGCGGCCGCTCCTCACGCCTCGTTCCTGACCACGCTCTTCTCCGCGGGCACCCCGTGCCAGGACCGCCAGAGGGCGGCGTACGAGCCGTTCGCGGCGATGAGCTCGTCGTGGCCGCCCAGCTCCGCGATCCGGCCGTCCTCGACCACCGCGACCCGGTCCGCGTCGTGCGCGGTGTGCAGCCGGTGCGCGATCGCGACGACCGTACGCCCGGCGAGCACGGCCGACAGCGTGCGTTCGAGGTGCCGCGCCGCGCGGGGGTCGAGCAGCGACGTCGCCTCGTCCAGGACGAGCGTGTGCGGGTCGGCGAGGACCAGCCGCGCCAGCGCGAGCTGCTGTGCCTGCGCCGGTGACAGCTCCACACCGCCGGTGCCGACCTGGGTGTCCAGGCCGTCCGGCAGCTCCCCGGCCCAGCGCGCCTCGACCGCGGCCAGAGCCGTCTCCACCTCGGCGGGCGAGGCGTCGGGACGGGCCATCACCAGGTTGTCGCGGACCGTGCCCTTGAACACGTGATGCTCCTGGGTGACGAGCGCCACGTGCCCGCGCAACTCCTCCAGCGGCAGGTCTGCCAGGGGGACTCCGCCGACCGCCAGCGTCCCGGTGCGCGGCCGGAGGATCCCGGCGATGAGACGGCCGAGCGTCGACTTGCCGGCGCCGCTCGGGCCGACCATGGCGAGCCGCTCCCCCGGCCGAAGCCGCAGATCCACGCCGTGCAGCACGTCGTGGCCCTCGCGGTAGGCGTACCGCACGTCGTCGAGGGTGATCCGCTCGTCCGCGGGCCGCGCGACGGCGGGCGTACGGTCCGGCCGTACCGCCGCGATGCCCAGCAGCCGGGACAGCGACGCCCCGCCGACCTGGAGCTCGTCGATCCACGACAGCAGCCGGTCGAGCGGGTCGATGAGCTGCTGGACGTACAGCGTCGCGGCCGTGACCTGCGCCAGCGAGGCGAGGCCGTGGGCGTAGAGCAGACCGCCCGCCAGCAGCGTCGCCACCACCGGAAGCACGTAGCCGATCTCGACCGTGGGGAACCACCGGGTCCGCAGGCTCAGCGTGTAGCGCTCGGCCGCCCAGGCACCGGCGATGTCGGCGTCCGTACGGGCGACGCGGCGGCGCTCCAGCCGCAGCGCCTCGACCGTACGCGCGCCCTCGACCGTCTCGGTGAGCCCGGCGGTGACCGAGCCCCACGCGGCGTTCTCCCAGAGATAGCCGTCGCGGGCCCGCCGCAGGTACCACTTGGTGCCGATCCACAGCAGCGGCACCCCGATCAGGCAGGGCAGTGCGGTCAGCGGCCCGACGAGGACCAGCGCGCCGATCGCGAACACGCCGGTCACGACGGCGATCAGCGTCTCCGGCACCGCGTGCCGCACACTGCGGGACAGGATGTCGACGTCACGCGAGGTGCGGGTGACCAGGTCGCCGGTCCCGGCCCGCTCCACGGTGGACAGCGGGAGCTCCAGGACGCGGTCGACGAACTCCTCGCGCAGGCGGGCGAGGACCTTCTCCCCCAGCCGCGCCGAGGCGTACACCGCGAACCGCAGCAGCACCCCCTGCGCGACGACGAACACCGCGATGGCGATCGCGATCCGGTCGACGGTCCAGTGGGAGCCGCCCCGGCGTACGTCCTCGACGAGGTCGCCGAGCAGGCGCGGCGCGGCCAGCCCCGCGACGGCGGCGAGCCCGTGCAGGCCCAGCGCGAGGCCGAGCTGACGGGGATAGGCGAGCGTCAGCCGCCGCGCGTACGTCCGCACCTGGGCGGCCGTCGCAACGGGCAGGATCCGCTCCTGCGTATCCGGTGGCCGCCCGGCGGAACGCTCACCGGACGGCTCCTCGCGAATGTCGGTCATTCTTCCTCGTCCTCTCGTGTCACGGTCGCGGCGTAGCGGGGGGCGGTGGCGAGGAGCTCACGGTGCGACCCCGCCGCGCTGACGCGGCCCGACTCCACGAACGCCACCTCATCGGCCCAGTCGAGGACGAGCGGGCTGGTCGTGCAGATGACCGTCGTACGCCCGCTGCGGATGCCGGCCAGCCGTCCCGCGATGCGGGCCTCGGTGTGGGCGTCCACCGCGGAGGTGGGTTCGACCAGGATCAGCACCTCCGGGTCGGCGACGAGGGCGCGGGCGAGCTTGAGCCGCTGCTGCTGGCCGCCGGAGAACTCCCGGCCGCCCTCGGCGATCTCCGCCGCCAGGCCCTCCGGCAGCTCCTCGACGATGTCCGTGGCGCACGCCGCGTACAGCGCGTCCTCGGGATCGGCCGCGCCCAGCTCCTCCCGCAGCGGCCCGGAGAACAGCCGCGCGCCGGGATCGGCGACCAGGACGGCCTCGCGTACGGCGGGCAGCGGCAGGTCGCGCAGCGGCACGCCGCCCCAGGTGACCGCACCCTCGCTGAACCGGCCGAGCCGGTCGGCGATCGCCTGGGCGTCCTCCGGCGAAGCCGCCGCGACGGCGGTGAGCCGTCCCTGGCGCACGGTCAGCCCGGACGCCTCGTCGACCAGGTCACCGGTGGGCCTGGTGGCGGTGCCCTCGTCGGTCAGCTCCGGTTCGGTGTTCAGGATGCGGACCACGCGGCGCGCGGCGACGTGGGCCTTGGTGATCCGGTCGGCGGCCTCGGTGAGGGTCCGCATCGGCTCCACCAGGAAAACCGAGTATCCGTAGAAGGACACGAGCTGGCCGATCGTGATCTGGCCGGACAGCGCGAACCTCGCGCCGATCCAGGTGACCAGGGCCACCAGCAGGCCCGGCAGCACGACCTGGGCTCCCTCCAGAAGGGACTCGGCATGCGCGACCCGCACCCCGGCGGCGCGCACCGCCTGTGACTCCTCGCGGTAGCGGCCGGCGAAGACCTGCTCGCCGCCGATGCCACGCAGGACGCGCAGGCCGGAGACGATGTCGGTGGACCTGGTCGTGAGCTCGCCCTGCAGGTCACGCTGGTGCCGCTGGCTGTGGTGCAGCGGC
>DASQPY010000163.1:0-2527 GCA_035643735.1 Actinoallomurus sp.
CGGTGAGCCTCCCCGTCTGCGGCACCGGTCGCGGGGCGACGCCCTCCGACATCTGCGCTTGCCGCTCGGCCATGCCCCCCGACACCTGTACTCACCGTCGGCGACCCGAAGGCCCGTCCTCGCCTACCGGCCTCGGCGTCCCGGACGACCCTGCTCGCCGCCGGCCACCGCGGCGTCCGGACGGCCGGACTCTCCGTCCGCTGATGCGTCCCCGGCCACCTGCGCCGGCCTTTCCCCGCGGGCGGTTATCCCCGTCCCGCACCCGAACGACACGCGACCCGCGTGGACCGAGGGTCGAGGTGGGAGGTGGGGGAGGACGGATGAGGTCGTGACGGCCCGGCCGTCACGCCGCCCCGCTCGCCGCGACGCCCTGACCACCTCGGACCCGCCTGCCACGGCAGGCGCCTTCGCCGGCGACGGCCGGGCGGCCGCGCATGACGTCCCGCCCTGACGACCATCGGGGCGCCGTTGCTAGGTGACCTCTTCTTCGACCGGGACGGTTTCGCGGTGGAAGCCTCGGCGGGACAGGAAGTCGGTCAGGGACTCGCGGTGCTCGTCGCAGGCGAGCCAGACCTTACGCCGGTCCGGGTCGTGGATCTTCGGGTTGTTCCAGCGCAGGGCCCAGCGGGCGTCGGCGCGGCAGTCCTTGGCCGAGCACTGGAGCGGCTCATCGGTGGTCACGGCACCAGTCTGTCCGATCGCCGCGCACGGACGAACCGACCCGGCCCCCCGCGAGACCGCCGAGCGGCGACACCCGCGGCATGAAGGCCGGCCATCGGGTGGTGGCGGCCGTCGGCCTGAAAAAGCCATCGGATGCCGGGCGGCCATCGGAGGGCCGTAATGGTCGCGCGGGACTCAACGGAGCAACTGCCGTCTTTTCGGTCGGCCGGGCACTTCGCGCCGTACATTGAAGACGCCGGAGCCCCGCCTCCGCTGTCCGGATGTGGCCGTCTTCCGCAAGACCCTGCAGGTCGGGACATACGCACTACGCGTGCCGCCGGGAGGCCGAACCGGAAATACCCCTACAACCGCGCACGAACGACGCTTACCCAGGCCCCGCCTTGACAGGCTTGACAACCCCATAGGACCCCGGCGGCCGCGCGCGACGCGTACGCCTGTCCACGACCGTGGAAGCGAACGAGTCCAGTGACCCGCTGCGCCAGGACCCAGGAGGAGAAACTCGCGGCGCCCGTACCGAAAAGCCTGACCAGCGAGAACGCGGCATCGGGGGTACCCCGGGCGTCCCCGGAGGCCAGGGTGACGACACCGGGAACCGGCCCGCGAAAAGTCACCGCCGCGTACCCAAGCCGCGGATCCTGGAACGCCCGCGAACGAACGGACGTCCAACACCCGACCGCCCTTCGGCGCTAGCCGAAATGTTCAGACACCGACGGATGGCGCATGAAACATAGCCGGGTGGCGCTCCATATCAACCTAAGGATGGATCCTCCGCGACGCCCGGGCGACTACCGTGATCGTTCTCACGCACCGCCATCAAACGAACTCAGGACCTGCGAATGATCGAGGCAAAGAACCTCACCAAGCGTTACGGCGACAGAGTCGCCGTCAATGATCTGTCTTTCACGGTCGAACCCGGCAGGGTGACCGGCTTCCTGGGCCCGAACGGCGCGGGAAAGTCGACCACGATGCGCCTCATTCTCGGGCTGGACCGCCCCCACGGTGGCGACGCGACGATCGACGGCAAGCACTACCGGGACCTGCCCCGGCCGCTGCAGACGGTGGGCGCTCTGCTGGAGGCGCGGGCCATTCACACCGGCCGCAGCGCGTACAACCACCTGCTGTGCCTCGCGCAGACCCAGGGCATCCCGAAGAAGCGGATCGACGAGGTCATCCACCTGGTCGGCCTGGACGAGGTGGCCAAGAAGCGCGCGGGCGGGTTCTCGCTCGGCATGGGGCAGCGGCTGGGCATCGCGGTCGCGCTCCTCGGCGACCCCTCCGTCCTCATCCTCGACGAGCCGGTCAACGGTCTCGACCCCGAGGGCATCGTCTGGATCCGCACGCTGATGAAGCGGCTGGCCGCCGACGGCCGGACCGTCTTCGTGTCGAGCCACCTCATGAACGAGATGGCCGTCACCGCCGACCATCTCATCGTCATCGGCAAGGGCAAGCTGATCGCCGACTGCTCCACCGAGGAGTTCATCGAGCGCAGCACCGAAGAGATCGTGGTCGTACGCAGCCCGGACGTCGAGCGGCTCGCCGCGGTGATCGGTGAGGAGGGCGGAAAGACCGCCGTGGGCGACGACGGCCTGCTGTCCGTACGGGAGATGGAGGCGGCGCGCGTCGGCGAGCTCGCCGCCGCCGGCGGACTCGTCCTGCACGAGCTCACGCCGAAACGTGGGTCACTGGAAGAGGCGTTCATGGAGCTGACGCGCGACAGCGTCGAGTACGGCGGTGGTGGTACGGAACCGGAGCCGCCCCAGGTAGACCGGGGGATGCCGATGCCGGAGATGCCGGTCGCGGAGCCGCAGGGGGACGCACGATGACGACGACCACCGCCCCCGCCACC
>DASQPY010000164.1:0-13083 GCA_035643735.1 Actinoallomurus sp.
GCCGCGCCGCCGCGGAGCCCGGTCAGCCGCAGCCCGCCGTCCGCTCCGAGCCGGCGGCCTCGTCTCCGGCGGCCTCGAACACCGAGTTCGATCAGCAGTACCCGGCGGTCCAGGCCGGCGAGGTGGGCAGGTCGGCCCGGCAGACCGCCGGCGACCTCGGCGCCTGGCAGCGTGGCACCCGTTCCGGCCGTGCCACCGTCCCGCCCGAATCCGAAGGGAAATCGCAGGCATGAACGATGCCGTGACCAACAAGCTCGGCTGGATGCTCGACGATGCCCTGAAGATGCCGGAGACGCGGCACGCCATTCTGCTGTCCGCCGACGGACTGCTCATGGCGCACTCCGAGCGGATCAGCGTGGACGACGCCGAGCGCCACGCCGCAGGAATGTCCGGGCTGCAGTCGCTCGCCCGCAGCACGGCCGAGTTCTGCGGCGACCCGCGGACCATGTGGCGGCAGACCGTGAGCGAGTTCGACGACGGGTACGTCTTCCTCGTCGCGGCCGGAACGGGCGCGTACCTCGCCGTGTCGGCCACCGAGAACGTCGACATGGAGGCGGTGTCGTTCCGGCTACAGGAACTGGTCCAGCGCCTGGGCAAGGAACTCAGCACTCCGCCGCGTACCGGGCTGGGTGGCGTGCGGTGAGTCCGAAGCGGCCGGAACGCGCGCTCGTACGGCCTCATGTCGTCACCGGAGGCCGTGCCCATCCGACACGCAACATCTTCGATCTGGTCACGCTCGTGAGCGCAAGCCGTACGACGGTCACCGGGCTGAATCCGGAGAAACGCCGGGTGATGGAGCTGTGCCGGGGCGGCGCCCTGTCCGTCGCCGAGGTGGCCGCCCATCTGGCGCTGCCGGTCGGCATCGTCAAGGTGCTGCTGTCCGATCTCGTGGACAGCGGGCACATCGTGACCCGCGCGTCCGTCTACGAGGTCGACCAATCCGAGGATCGGCTGCTCCGGGAGGTGCTGGATGGGCTCCGCGCTCGCCTCTGACCAGATGTACCTGCGTGACACCGTACGCACGTCCGTGAAGCTCCTGATCGTGGGACACTTCGCGGTCGGGAAGACCACGCTGGTCGGTGCGCTGTCGGAGATCCGGCCGCTACGCACCGAAGAACACATGACGCAGGCCGGAGCGGGCGTGGACGACCTGGCCGGAGTGCCGGGCAAGACCACGACCACCGTCGCGATGGACTTCGGCCGCCTGACCCTCAGCGACGACCTGGTGCTGTACCTGTTCGGCGCGCCCGGGCAGGAGCGCTTCACCCCTCTGTGGCACGACCTGGCGCGCGGTGCCCTCGGAGCGCTGGTGCTCGCCGACACCCGGCGCATCGAGGAATCCTTCGACGTGATGACGCTGCTGGAGGAGCGCGGACTGCGCTACGCGGTGGCCATCAACCAGTTCGACGACGCGCCGGTCTTCCCCGAGGAGGAGCTGCGCGAGGCCCTCGACCTGCTTCCGACCACTCCGCTCATCACTTGCGACGCGCGTGATCGTGGCTCCGCCACCCGCGCGCTGATCACGCTCGTCGAGTACCTCATCGACAGCCACGACCAGGAGCACGCGTGACCGCCGACCACCCCGAGACGGCATTGCCGTCCGAACCACCGGCGGGCTGCCCGGCCCACGGACGGCGTTTCCCCTTGCACGGGGCGGAGCTCGCCAACGACCCGGCCGGCGTCTACGCGCGGCTGCGTGAGTACGGGCCGCTCGCGCCGGTCGAGCTGTCTCCTGGCGTGCCCGCCACCCTTGTCACCGGGTACGCGGCCGCCCTCGGCGTGCTGCGCGACCCGAACACCTTCCCCAAGGACCCACGGGGGTGGCAGAGCACCGTACCGCCCGACTGTCCGGTGCTGCCGATGATGATGTACCGGCCGAACTGCCGGCACGCCGACGGTTCCGCGCACAGCCGGCTGCGCGTGGCGGTGACCGACAGCCTCGCCCGCGTGGACCTGTTCGCGCTGCGCGGCTACGTCGAGACCAGCGCCGACACGCTCATCGCCCGGTTCGCTGGCAAGGGCGCGGCGGACCTGGTCAGCGACTACGCCAGGGTCCTGCCGCTGCTGGTCTTCAACGAGCTTTTCGGTTGCCCGCCGGACCTGGGCGACAGCCTCGTCATGGGCATGAGCGGCATCTTCGACACGGTCAACGCCAAGCAGTCGAACGAGATCATGCGGGCGGCCGTCCTGGACCTGGTCCAGCTCAAGCGCAGGGAGCCCGGACACGACGTGACGTCGTGGCTCGCGGAACACCCCGTGCGGCTCACGGATGAGGAGATGATGCACCAGATCCTCACCCTCCTGGGCGCCGGCACCGAGCCCACGCAGAACCTCATCGTGAACGGCCTGCGGCTGCTGCTGTCCGACGACCGGTTCGGCGGCGAACTCTCGGGTGGCAACCTGCAGGTCGAGGACGCGATCGATGAGGTCCTGTGGACCGACCCGCCGCTGGCCAACTTCGCGATGACCTACCCGACACGCGACGTGGACTACGAAGGCGTGGTGCTGCCCAGGGACCAGCCGGTCGTCATCAGCCTCGCCGCCGCGAACACCGACCCGATGCTGACTACCGAGCACCGGGAGGGCAACCGCGCCCACCTCGCCTGGAGCGCCGGCCCGCACACCTGCCCCGCACAGGGGCAGGCGCGGCTCATCACCTCGGTCGCGATCGAGAAGGTCCTGGACGCTCTGCCCGAGATGGAGCTCGCCGTACCCGCCCGCCTGCTGAAGTGGCGGCCGGGTCCGTTCCACCGCGCGCTGACGGCGCTGCCCGTCAACTTCCCGCCGGTGGCCGGGCCGATGGCGGGCGACGCGTGGCGCGACAGGCCGGACACCGACACCCGGCCCGATCTGAGGATGCCACCACAGCGCGAGCGCGGACGGGGCGCCGAGCGGCCGGACGGCCTGGCCGCCGTGCTGTCGGCGGCACGGCCCCGGCCCGCGCCCAGGAAAAGGTCCCGGCAGTGGCGCGATTCGGTGCGAAAGTGGTTCCGCCGGCTCTGACCGCGCGAGCTCTGGCCAGGGGCGGGCTCAGATCGCGTCGAAGTCGCCGTGCCGCCCGCCGCCCCGCGCGAACCGCGTGGCGCCGCTCTGCGCCTCGGCGTCCAGCGCGACCTCGCCGTGCCGCCATTCGCCCTCCATCGCGGCGGTAAGGGACAGGCCGTCCTGCTCGATCGCCGACAGCCGGTCGTGCCGCATGCACAGCTGGGGGAACCTGGCGATCTCGGCGGCGAGCTCCTCCGCGTGACGCCGCGCCTGGCCGGGTGGCACGACGCGGTTGGCCAGCCCGAGCCGGGCCGCTTCCCCGGCACCGACCGGGCGGCCGGTCAGGATCATGTCCATGGCCGGGCTCAGGCCGATGAGGCGCGGCAGGCGTACGGTGCCGCCGTCGATCAGCGGCACACCCCACCTGCGGCAGAAGACACCGAACACCGCGTCCTCCTCGGCGACGCGCAGGTCGCACCAGAGCGCCAGCTCCAGGCCGCCCGCCACGGCGTGACCGGCCACGGCGGCGATCACCGGCTTGTTCAGCCGCAGCCGCGTCGGGCCCATCGGGCCGCGGTCGGACTCATCCGGTGGGGCGACGTCGAACGTCCCGGCGGAGACCGCCTTCAGGTCGGCACCGGCGCAGAACGTCCCGCCCTCGCCGTACAGCACGGCGACGCGTGCCTCGGGATCCGCGTCGAAGGCGGTGAACGCCTCATACAGCTGAGCGGCGTGCTCGGGGTCGACGGCATTGCGCACCTCGGGACGGTCGATCACCACGGTGGTGACCGGTCCGGTGCGCTCGACGCGGATCATCGGCCCCGTCCCACGCCAGCCCAGAGCGGATCGCGCAGCTCCCGGCGCAGGATCTTGCCGACCCCGCTCTTGGGGATCGCCGTCACGAACTCCACCCGTTTGGGGACCTTGTAGCCCGCGAGCCGGCCGCGTACATGCTCGGCCAGCTCGGTCCCGGTCACCTCGGCTCCGGGCCGGCGGACCACGAAGGCGACGACCGCCTCCACCCAGCGTTCGTCCGGGGCGCCGACGACGGCGCACTCGGCCACGGCCGGATGCGCGTGCAGCGCGTCCTCGACCTCGCGGGGATAGACGTTGTACGCACCGCTCACGATCATGTCCGAGGTGCGGTCGACGAGGTAGAGGAAACCCCGCTCGTCCATGCGCGCGACGTCCCGGGTGCGCAGCCAGCCGTCGCCCAGGAACGTGGCCGCGTTCAGCTCGGGCGCGTCCAGGTACCCCGCCATCGCGAACGGCGCGCGTACCACCACCTCCCCGGGCTGTCCCGGTGCGACCTCGGCCCCGCGCTCGTCGATGAGCCGGATCTCCGCGTCCACGGACGGCTGCCCGCACGAGCCCAGCGGCGCGTCCGGCCCGACGTGGTCCTCGGCCGCGAGCACCGACAGGCACAGCGGCGCCTCGGTCTGGCCGTAGTACTGGGTGAAGATCGGGCCCCAGGCCCGCATCGCCTCCTCGATCACCGGGCGCGGCATCGGCGAGGCTCCGTAGATCACCGAACGCAGGCGCCCGGGGCGCTCCCGCGTGCCGCCGGTCGCCAGGAGCATCTGCAGCATGGTCGGCACGAGGTTCGCGTGCGTCACGCCGTAGTGGGAGATCGCCGCGAGGTAGGTCTGCGGGTCGAAGCCGTCGAGCACCGCGGCCTGCCCGCCCCGGAGCCAGAAGGGGAGCACGAACGTGCCGCTCGCGTGGATCAGCGGTGCGGCGTGCAGCATCACGTCGTCGCGGGCCGGGCTGAGGAGGTTCGTCAGGATGTTGGACACGATCGCGGCGTAGCTCGCCTGCGTGTGCTGGGCCGCCTTGAGCGTGCCGGTCGTGCCGGAGGTGTACAGGGCGAGGATCACGTCGTCGGGCCGTGCGGGCAGCCGGGGGTCGGCCGCCGACGCCGAGCGCGCCTGCTCCAGCAGGTCGGGGTCGCCGGTGCGCGCGCCGCCGAGCCCGATCATACGTAGCCCGTCGAAGCGTTCGGCGAGCTCGGCCGCCCGCTCGGCGAGGGCCGACTCGTAGACCAGGGTGCGCACCCCGGCGTCGGCCAGCATCCGCGCGTGCTCGTCCGCGGACAGTCGCGCGTTCAGCGGCACCCGGCACGCCCGTGCCTTGAGGCAGGCGAAGTCCAGGGGGACCGTCCACGGCCCGTTGCCGATCAGCAGACCGACACGCTCACCTGCCTCGACACCGCCGCCAAGCAGGGCGTTCGCCATGCGATTGGCCACATCGTCGACCTGGCGGAACGTCAGCGAGTGATCACGGTACCGGATCGCGACGCGGTCCCGGTGCCGGCGTGCCCCGGCCCTCACCATGTCGACGGTCAGCATCAAGCCCTCCTCAGGCGTCGAGTCGATCTCACATATATCGCCCATGCGTCACGCGTGACAGGGCGGCTCCCCCTCTTGACGGAAGGTTGTCCGATCTCGCCAAATTAACCGTTGAATCACCAGTCACAAAAGGGCGGCGACTGATTCGGCCACCGGGGGCGTGGGCTCGCCGCGGGCGACCGTCCCGTGATCGTCTCTGTCGTCGAACCAGGGTCTCCAGGTCGCTTCCGGGGTACTGGCTAGCTGTAGAAACGGCAGGTCAGAGCCTTAAAAGGCGGGGCGGGAGCGGGCGATGGCTCTGCGCCGGGGGTACGCGTCCGGGGGAGTCCGATGTCGGAAGCCGCGAGCAGGGCGGTCCTGCGCCCGTCCCGGTCGGTCAGGCGGGTCATATCCGTCTCCGCGCTGGCCGGAGTGGCGGTCAGCGGCCTGTACGCGGCCATGGTCCTGATGAGCCATGGCCTCCGGTTGCTGATCCCCGTGCTCATCGTCGCCGCGGTCCTGGCGGGCCGGCCGCTGCTGGTGCTCTGCGGCCGTACGCTCCTCGGCGCGGACCGCATCACCGTACGCCGGGCGCCGATCGGACGGATGATCGTTCCGATCTCCCACGTCGGCCTGGTCGAGATCCGCCGTGGGCTCCTCATGGAGTGGCCGGTGCTCTACCTGCGGGACGGCCGCCTGATCGAGCTCGCCGCGCCCATGAGGTTCTGGTTCCGCGCCGACCCGGTCTACGAGCGGGAGCTGGACGAGCTGCGTGCCCGCGTCCGGCACCCGGTCGCCGGAATCCACCACCAGTGGAGCCTGCTCAGGCTGGTCGCCGGCCCCCTGCTGACCGCGACCGCGCTCATCCTCATTCTCATCGACCCGCCGTGGGCCAGCGACGTCTGGCCGTTGCGCCCGCACGCCGACCACCTGCCCGACGCGTGCACGATGCTCGACGCGAAGGCTCGCCGGCTGCTGCCGGGTGCGCAGGTGGACCACATGTTCAGCCGCAACGACGACTCCGACGCGCACGTCAAGCGGCACACCTGCCAGTGGAACGCCACCCGCCTCTCGCCGGACGGCGCGACGCTCGTCGACGTCGGGAGGCTGAGCATCGTGGTCGAGCTCGACCACGGCATCGGCCCGACCAGTGACGCCGAAGAGGCCCACCGGGCGTTCGTGCGGGCGACCCATATCGACATCGGCGGGAACGAGACGAGGCTTCCTCACGTGGGGGATGAGGCGGACCTGATCGTGGAGCATCCGGGCTCGGGCTTCGCCTGGGTCGCGGTCGCCGTGCGCAAGGCCAACGTGGCGGAGAAGATCGACCTCATCTACCGGGGGAGGGCCAGGGAACGCGAGGCGGCGCAGGCCGCGATGGGCCTGGCGAAGCTGGGGATCTCCAAAATCGAGTTCAGCTGACCGCCCCGTACGTGAGGGTCGCGGCGATCCGCTCGTGAAGACCGTGCGGCGCATCTGACTTCGCGCAGTCGCCGAGATGGTCGAACGGTGTCGCGCGTGCTCGCCGCGGTGGGTGACCTGGCGGTGGTGGCGCAGTCCAATGATCGGCCGGCCGACCTCGGTGAGTGACCGCCTGTCCTCGCGTCCGTAAGGGTGACCGTGGGGGACTGAAGGCAGTGTCCTCGCAGGACAGGGCGATGCGGCGGGCCCGCCACTCTCTCGCGAAGTGGCTGACCCCCGCAGGCGGAACCGGCTACTCCTAGTAGTCAGTGGTTCTTTGTCGATCGGCCGCGCGGGTCCGCTGGGAAGGGACGGGAAATGCCGGGTACACCTGCCGGGCCGTACTGAGATGCGTGATGGCGGGGTGGTGCTGGCCGGGGTGGACGGCACCGACTCCGGGCGCGCGGCGTTGCGGACGGCGGCCGACGAGGCGGTGTCGGGCGGCCTGCGGGTCGTGGCGCTGCACGTACGGCGCACCCCGCGGCCGCTGGAACTCATGGCCTTGGAGACCTATCCCTTCGCCGAGCAGTGGCGGGACGAGCTTGAGCTGGAGGCGTGGCTGCAGTGCACGCTCCTCCTCACCGAGCTGCCGGTGGAGTGGGAGTACGCCGTCGTGGACGGCGACCCGGCCCAGGCCCTGCGCTCGTACGCGGCCGCGCGCTCGGCGTGCGCGGTGTACGTCGGCTCGCGCATCCGTACCCGCTGGGCGGCGCGCCTGCACCGTTGCCCGGCCCTCGAACTCGAACGTCGCTCACCCTGCAGGGTGCGGGTGGTCCGTTTCCCCGACCTGCCCCGCTGACGTACGAGAGCCTTACCCCGGTCCGGGGTCGGGGACGGCCTAGGCGGCGTGGGGGCTGGCCGGGCCCTCTCCGGCGCCGGTGTTCTCGATCGCGGACGCGATCTCGTTCAGGTCCTCCGGGGTGAGCTCCAGGCCGGCGGCCGGTAGCCAGCCGTCGATCTGGTCCGGACGCCGTGCGCCGACGATGGCGCCGGTCACGCCCTCCCAGGCCAGCGCCCAGGCGACCGCCACGGCGGCGGGCCGTACCTCGTGCCGTCGCGCGACGGGCACGAGCGCGCGTGCGAGGGCGAGGTTGGACTCCAGGTTCGTCGTGAAGTCGCGGTGCTTCTTGCGCCAGTCGTTGTCCGGCAGCCGCCCGACCCGCTCGCGGGAGAACGCCCCGGTCAGCAGTCCCGCCTGCATCGGCGAATAGACGATCACGCCGGCGCCGTGGGTGGCGCACCAGCCGATCTCGGTGGCGGCCTCACGGTGGATCGCGGAGAACGGCGGCTGCAGCGAGTCGACGTGCCCGAGCTTTTCGGCGACCTCCAGCTGGCCCAGGCCGTGGTTGGACAGGCCCGCCGCCCGGATCTTGCCCTCCGTCCTGAGGTCCAGCAGGGTCTGCCAGTACTCCTCCAGCGGCGTGCCGTCCTCGGCCGGCCAGTGCATCTCGTACAGGTCGATGCGCTCGACACGGAGGCGTCGCAGCGACTCCTCCACCTCACGCCGGATGCTGTCCGGTGCCCCGGTACGGCGCGGCTTCGCGGAGCGGTCCAACGGGTCCCCGACGAGGCCGCACTTGGTGAAGACGTACGGCCGATCGTTTTCGGGGATGCCCTTGAGTGCCCGCCCGACGACCTCTTCGGAGTGCCCGAGGCCGTACGCGGCGGCCGTGTCGACCCAGTTGACGCCGTGTTCGAACGCGTACCGGATCGCCGCGACCGACTGGGCGTCCTCCTGGTCCCCCCAGCCGAACGCCCAGTCACCGCCGCCGATCGCCCAGGCGCCGAAGCCGACTCTCGTGATGTCCATTCCGGTCGTTCCGAGCGGTCGTGTCGGCAGTGCCATGGGGTTCCTCTTTCCGGTCGCTTCCGCGTACTTCCATCCCCCCGAGGGGACCACCGAACCGACCGGCCGGGAAAGGATCAGCTAGGCGGCGTCGAGCTGGGCGAATTCGGCGTCGGTGAGCTCGAGGTCGGCGGCCTTGGCCGAGTCACGTGCCGTCTCGGGCCGGCTCGACCCGGGGATCGGGATGACGATCGGGGACTTGGCGAGCTGCCAGGCCAGGGCGACCTGCTGCGGGCTCACTCCGTGGGCCTGGGCGACCTGCGCGAAAGCCGCGTGGGAGGAGCCCAGCTCGCCGGCGCCCGAGATCCCGCCGAGCGGGCTCCACGGCAGGAACGCGATGCCGAGCACGTCGCACAGACGGAGCTCGGTCTCACTGGAGCGGTACGCCGGCGAGAACTGGTTCTGCACCGAGGCCAGCCGCCCGCCGAGGATCTCGTTGGCCTCGCGGATCTGCTCCGGGTCGGCGTTGGAGATACCCGCCATGCGGATCTTGCCCTCGTCCAGCAGGTCGCGGATCGCCCCGACTGAGTCGGTGAACGGGACGGCCGGGTCCGGACGGTGGAACTGGTAGAGGCCGATGGCCTCGACGCCGAGCCGCTTGAGCGACGCCTCGCAGGCCTGCTTGAGGTAGGCGGGTGAGCCGTTGAGCGTCCACGAGCCGTCGCCGGGGCGGAGATGACCGCCCTTGGTCGCGACCAGTACGTCGGAGGTGTCCCCGCCGTACGTGGCCAGTGCCTTGGCGATGAGCGACTCGTTGTGGCCCACGTCATCGGCGTACAAGTGGTAGGCGTCCGCGGTGTCGATCAGTGTCACACCCGACTCGAGCGCCGCGTGGACCGCGGCGATGGAACGACTTTCCTCAGGGCGCCCCTCGATCGACATGGGCATGCCCCCCAGCCCGATCGCGCTGACCTGGACGTCACCGATCCGGCGAGTACGCATGAAGCAAGACCTCCGAGATGTACGGCATTGGGCTTGGGTGGCGAACCGTCCCGAAAGGCGGCCGCCGCCGGCATGGGGTGAGCTCCCCGGCAAAAGGGCGTCGAAACGTGGCCGCGGCCCGTCGAATGCTATGAAGGCTCCGGAGGTGCCCCATGAATTTCACCACCTCGGTCGAGATCGACGCGGATCCCGAACGCGTGTGGAACGCCCTCATCGACGTCGAGCACTGGCCCGACTGGACCCCCTCGATGCGGTCCGTGAGACGGCTCGACACGGGACCGTTCGGCCCGGACAGCCGGGTCCGGATCGAGCAGCCGCGCATGCCCGCTGCGGTCTGGCAGGTCACCCGGTTCGAGCCGGGGACGTCATTCACGTGGGTGAGCGCGCGCGGTGGCGTCCGTACCGAGGGCTACCACCGGCTCGTGCGCGGGCCGGACGGCCTGACCGTCGAGCTCGGCATCGCCCAGACCGGTGCCCTCGCCTGGCTCATCGCGGCACTGTACGGGCGCCTCACCCGACGCTACGTCGGCATGGAGGCGCGCGGCCTCAAACGAGCGTGCGAGCCGGCGACCTGAGAGAGCAGTACGCCCGTGTCCTGCCGTGCGCGCAGGCCGAACGCCACTCAGGCGGACTCTGCGGCGAGCCCGCCGGCATGTAGCCGCTCGCGCAACGTGCGCTTGGTGATCTTGCCGACGGGGTTGCGGGGCAGCCGATCGACGAAGACGAAGCGTTCCGGCAGCTTGTACGGCGCCATCCGGAGTCTCCGCAGATGATCGAGCAGGTCCTCACCGTCGATCGCCATCCCGGGCCGTGCCACGACGAAGGCGCAGCCCTTCTCACCGAGCATCGGATCGGGATAGCCGACCACCGCGACCTCGGCGACCGAGGGGTGGCGGGCGAGGAGGCACTCGATCTCCACCGGGGCGATGTTCATGCCGTCGCGGATGATGAGGTCCTCGCAGCGGTCGACATAGCGGAGATACTGCCGCCGGTCCCCGGCGATCTCGAAGACGTCGCCCGTACGGAGATATCCCTGGTCGTCGAAGGGCACGGCGTCGGTGGTGCCCGGCAGATAGCCGGCGAACACGGTGGGCCCGTCGACGCGCAGCTCTCCCGGCCGTCCCGGCTCGGTGATCTCCTCCCCGGTCTCGAGATCGACCAGCCGCAGGGACACGCCGACGCGCGTGGACCAGGTGGCGCCCTCGTGGCCGTAGCGCGGGAAGAACCGCGCGCGGACCTCGGGATCGGGGAAGTCGGCCGGCGCGCTCATGAGGCAGACGCCCTCATCGGAGCCGAACATGTTGATCACGGTGATGCCGAGGCGTTCCTGCCAGCCGCGCACCATCGACGGCGCGAGTGGAGCCGATCCGGACGCGATGGCGCGCAGCGAGCGCAGGTCGATGTACCGCAGCAGCTCCTCGTTGTGCAGCAGCAGGGTGAGCACCGGGGGCGGAGCGAGGGTGTAGGTGACCTGCTCGTCGGCGATCTGCCGGACGAAGGTCGGCAGGGTGAACGGGTGGTGCAGCACGTAGGTGGCTCCGACCCGGAGCCACGGCAGCATGGTGCCGGCGATCGAGGCCATGTTGACGAGCGGGACCGGGTTGAGGATGACGTCGTCCGCGGTCAGCTCCGGGCCGTCCTGTGGCGCCGACGAGATCGCGAGCCAGTCGTAGTGGCAGCGCGGCACGGCATTGGGCGCGCTCTCGGCGCCGGAGATCCAGCAAATGGTCACGCACTCGTTGGGGTCGGCCCGATGGGGCCGCTCGGCGACCAGGGCGCGGTCGGCGGGCGCCGCGGGCGCACCGTCCAGGTGGACCACCCCCGCCGGCGCGCCGGCGCCGAAGGCGAGGACCGGAATGTCGGCGAGCACCTCGGCGGAGATCATCGCGCTCTGCCGGTCGCCGATGCGCGAGGTGGTGACGAACGCGTCGAACCCGGCCAGGCGGGCGAGCATCCCGACCTCGTACTCGCGGTACTGCACGGGAAGCGGTGAGACGATGCCGCCGATCCGGATCACCGCGAGGTACGTCGCGACGAGCTCGGCGACGTTGGGCAGCTGGACGCCGACCACGTCACCGGGCCTGATCCCGGTACGCAGCAACGAGGCGGCCAGCCGGTCCACGAGCGCGTCGAGCGCGGCCCAGGTGAGCCGGTGCGGGGCGAGCCCGCACAGGGCGGTCTTGCCGCGGGAGTCCACCACGGCGAGTTCGCCGGGCCGGCGCGCGACCTGGTCACGGAAGATCTGGTCGATCGTCTCGTCGGTCCAGTAGCCCAGGTCGCGATAGCGAGCGACCTTCTCCGCCGGATGCAAAGTGTGCGTTTGAGCAGCGAAGACAGCCATCGTCTTCCTCCAGGCCGTGTGGTGCGCCGAAACTATGGTAAGAGAAGTCAGCGAGTCAACGCAGGAGGCCGACTCTGGCCTAGAGGTGATCGAATCGGGCACGAGCGGTCAAAACGTCCGTGGAGTTTTCCTATGTACGCCGTCTGTGGAGGACCTCCCACCTCGGTCGCCGCGTTCCTCGCCGCCGCCCGTCCGGCCCTGGTCTAACCCGCCGGGGGGAGGATGCGCACGGCGCCGTCGGGGCTGTCGAAGTGGATGCCGTACCTGGTGAGGCGCTCATGGCAGGAGCGGCAGCGGAGGAACGGGACGAGCGGCCGGCCGCAGCCCTGGTGGGTGATGAGCAGCGTGCTGTCCGGCGGCCCGGTGTACCAGCGCTGCGCCCATTCGACGAGAAACGCGAAGACGCCGAAGAACGCCAGTCCCTTGCCGGTCAGCCGGTACTCGCGCCGGCCGGCCGGCCCGTCGACCGGCTTCAGCACCTTCAGCTCGGTGAACCTCCGCAGCCGTTCCGCCAGGATCGACGGTGCCACGCCCAGCTCCTCCTGCAGGTCCGCGAACCTGCGGACCCGCAGGAACGACGCCGCCAGGATCGCCGTGCTCCACCGGTCGCCCAGCAGCTCCAACGTCTCGGGGAAGTGCGACAGCGGGTCGCGGGGGACCCGGTCGCGTACCGTCCGGCGGTGATGGCGCGGCACGGCCACCTGCGCGAACGTGGCGCTCCGCCCGCGCTCGGCCTCGGTCTCGCGCGCGGTGATCGGGACCTCGCCGCACGCCGAGCACCCGACGTCGACGCCGGCGTGCTCGCCGCACGCGTCGTGGACCAGCACGGGCATGTCCGGGCGGTGGATCCACTCGTACTCCCAGCCCCAGATCACCACCAGCATCGGCCACAGCTCCAGCGCGCGGTCCGTCAGAAGGTACTCGGTGCGGCCGCGGCCCTCCTCCCGGTACGGGCTGGGACGCAGCAGGTCACCGGCGACCATCTCCTTGATGCGGCCGGCCAGCACGGACTCGGACATGCCGAGCTGGTCGCGCCAGCCCGCGAACCGGCGCGTACGGGTGAGGAACGCCCGCTGGAGCATCAACAGCGTCCACTGGTCACCGAGCGCCAGGAGTGCCTGCCCGATCGCACTCGGGTGCCGTTCGCTCTTGGCCACCCTGGCCTCCTCTTCTGTACGGCG
>DASQPY010000165.1:0-3392 GCA_035643735.1 Actinoallomurus sp.
GTGTAGACGATCCGGGAGTCGGGTGCGACGGACTGGGCCACCTCGTGGGTGTTGTTCACCGCCGGGATACCGGTGCCGATGTCGAGGAACTGGCGGATGCCGGCCTCGCCCGCGAGGTGGCGCACCGACCGTGCGAGGAAGGCCCGGGTGTTCCGTACGGAGGCGACCAGGCCGGGGAACGCCCGGACGGCCTCGTCGCCGGCCTCCCGGTCGGCCTGGAAATGATCCTTTCCGCCCAGCCAGTAGTCCTGAACCCGTGCGATGTGCGCCACGCCCGTATCCAGCGACGACATCGCGTCCGTCCGACCGTGCCGCCGATCGTCATGAGGTGGCCCGGTCATGGCGCCCGGTCACTCCACCAGGCCGCGGCCGGTGATCAGGGGCAGGTCCAGGGCGGTCAGCAGGCCCGGCGGGGCGGCCACGACGGACGGTATGGCGTTGACCAGGCGCATCGCGGTGGCCTTCAGGCCCGCGGTGTTGTGGTCGCCGTTCGTGCCCAGGAGCTGGAGGTCGACCGTGTAGTTCGGCTCTCCCTTGACCTCGACCCGATAGCAGCCCTGGCCCGTGGGCTGGGGCCAGTCGGGGCCCAGGTCGTCGCGCAGGCGGGTCACGTGTTCGAGGACGACGACCGGGCGGCCGCCCCGCATGCCGCGGACCTCGAAGCGCAGCGCCGCGGCGGTGCCCTTCTCCACCGTGCCGGCGTCGACCTCGAACGTCTCCGGGGCCGGCAGGCGCGTGTGCCACTCCTCGATCCCGTCCAGCTCGACGCCCAGTCCGGCGGCGAGC
Source organism: Actinoallomurus sp. (assembly GCA_035643735.1). Lineage (GTDB taxonomy): Bacteria > Actinomycetota > Actinomycetes > Streptosporangiales > Streptosporangiaceae > Actinoallomurus. Next base: position 787 of record DASQPY010000165.1, read on the forward strand.
TGGCGTACGACGCTGCCCCAGGCCAGGGTCAGCACGGTCGGCGAGAGCAGGAGCGGCGTCTCGTCCATCGGGCGGCCGAAGCCCATCACGTCGAACAGCACGGTCGGCTGCGCGTAGGTGGAGTAGTTGAGGATCTCCAGGCAGCGGACCTCGGTGATCCGCTCGCTGATGCCGGTGATCGCCAGGGGCAGCCAGTCGTTCGCGAACCCGGGATCGATGCCGTTCACCCAGATCGAGACGCCGCCCTCCAGCGCGGCCGCGCGGATCGGCGCCGCTGTCTCCTCGTCGGGGTACTGCAGGAAGACCGGGCTGCTGGAGACGATGTTCACCCCGGCGCGCAGGATCCGGGTCAGGTCCTCCATCGCCGCGTCCAGGCGTACGTCGGCCATCGAGGTGTAGACGACGCAGTCGGGGCGCAGCGCCAGCACCGCGTCGGCGTCGCCCGTGGCGGTCACGCCCAGGCGGCCGAGGCCGGCGAGCTCCCCCGCGTCGCGGCCGACCTTGCCCGGGTTGGAGACCCAGACGCCGGCCAGCTCCAGGTCCGGCCGGGCGTCGATGCCGATGAGGGCGTTGCGGCCCACGTTCCCGGTGCCCCACAGCACTACGCGGTACGTCATTCGAAGCTCCCTCAGAGGTCCGGCAGACCCAGGTCCAGGGTGGGCTGTTCGGTCCCGCCGTCCACCTCGAGAACCCGGCCGGTGATGAAACCGCCCGCCGGGGAGGTCAGGAAGACCACCGTGGCGGCGATCTCTTCCGGGTCGCCGATGCGCCCGAGCGGGGTCTTGTCCTCCATCTGCCGGCGAATGTTCTCATCGCCGATGACGAACTCCAGCGCCGAGGTCGCCACCGAACCGGCGGCGATGGCGTTCACCCGGATGCGCGGAGCCAGGTCGACGGCGGCCAGCCGGGTGTAGTGCGCGAGCGCGGCCTTGGTCGTGCCGTACGCGAGGTAGCCGCGCCCGGTGATGCGGCCCATCACCGAGGAAATGTTGACGACGGTGCCGTCTCCCCCGTCGGCGAGCATCAGAGGAACGGCCGCGCGGGTCACGGCGTGGGCGATGCCGACGTTGAAGCGGAACGCCTCTTCGAGGTAGTCCACGGTCGTGTCGAGGAACGCGTTCGGGATCGTGCCGCCGACGTTGTTCACCACGATGTCGAGCCGGCCGAAGGCGTCCACCGCCGTCTGCGGCAGCGCGGCGGCCGCGTCGAGGTCGGTCAGGTCCGCCGCGACCACGGCGGCCCGCCGCCCGGTGGCCTCGATGTCGTCGGCGATCTTGCGGAGCTGGTCTTCGGTGCGTGCGGTGACGAGCACGTCCGCGCCCGCCTCCGCGAGTGCGATGGCGGTCGCGGCTCCGATGCCGCGCCCGGCACCGGTCACGATCGCGGAGCGGCCGTCGAGCCGGAAGCGGTCCAGGATCACGGGGAGAGCCTAAGTGGATCTAGAACACGTTTCAATAGGCCGCCGCACCTGTGGACAGCCGGGCCGGACTTGTACGGCGAGACGCCTCATGGCCGAGGTGCTGGGACGTCGAAGGCCGCCCAGACGACCTTTCCTCCCCTGCCGGTCAGGTGCGCGCCCCACTCGTCGGCCAGCGCTTCGACGATGACCAGCCCGCGACCATGAACATCGAACGGGCTGGCCTCTCCCGGTATCGGCAGTTCGGTCGAAGGGTCCGCCACCTCGAGGACGAACCGACCGCCGGCGGAGATGAAGCATTCGAGCGTGAGCAGATCCGGGGCGTAACGAACGGCGTTGGTCACCAGCTCGCTCACCACCAGCGTGACATTCTCGGTGAGCGCGGCCAGGTCCCAGGACTCCAGGGTGGCCTCGACGTACGCACGCGCCGCGGAGGCCGCCAGCGGCGTGGCCCGGAACGTCACCGCGCAGCACGGGCGATGGCGCGGTACGCGGTGTTCTGTCGTGCCGTCTCTCATAACGTTCGTCTTTCGCCGGGGCTTCTGATGTGGACTTCCGGCCAGCCTGTACCGGCGCGACTACGCTGAGCCACCGAATCATCGCTACATCGGCCATGTACCGGATGGAGAGACGGTGGCGGCGACCTCCCCGAACCCTGATCCACTGGCGAGCCTGTGGGCCTACTTCGCCTATGAGCTGCGGCGACATCGCGAAGAACGCGGCTTAGGTCAAGAGCAGCTCGGCCAGGCGCTCTACACGCCGCGAGCGAACATCAGTCACTACGAAAGGCTGATCCGGCGCCCCGGGCTGCCGTTCGCCGCACAACTCGACGACCACTTCGGTACCGACGAGCACTTCCAGACCCTGTGGCACCACGCCCGCCGCCAGCACCGACCCGATTGGCTCCGGGACTACCTCGACCTTGAGGTGCACGCGATCGAGATCAAGAATTTTCAGACCTATTTCATCCCCGGGCTCCTGCAGAGCGAGCGCTACGCGAAGACGTTGATCACGGCCGAACAGGTGGATGACGTCGAGAAGCTCGTCGCCACCAGGTTGGCGCGGCAGATGATCCTCACCCGGGAAAGTCCGCCACCGCCGATTCTGTGGGTGTTCCTGGACGAGGCAGCGATCACCCGGCCCTTCGGCGGATCCGCCGTGATGGGGGAACAGCTCTCACATCTACTCA
>DASQPY010000166.1:0-9062 GCA_035643735.1 Actinoallomurus sp.
TCGCATCGGCCGCGGAGATCTTCTCCCCGGACGTGAAGACCTCGTCCACCGACATGCTGTGGCCGGGCATCGCCTTCGCCATGGGATCCGCCGGGTCATGCGCGGTGAGCGCGCCGGCGATCGCGCCGCCGGCGAGCAGCACCAAGCCCGCGGCGGCGCCGAGGACGGCGGTGCCGCGGCGTCGGCTGCGCACGGCCTGCCTGCGGCGGCGCAGCATGTCGTCGACCCGCCCTCCGGCGGTGTCCTCTTCGTCGGTGACGGGCGGGACGCCGGCGAAGACGGCGGCCAATCCGGCGAAGTCCCCGAGCTCCTCCGTGCACAGCGTGCACTGCGCGAGATGGGCCTCGAAGTCCCGCCGGTCGTCCTCCTCGAGCAGCCCGAGGGCGTACGCGGCGATGTCTGTGTGCTGCACGTCTGTGGTCATATGCCCTCCTCCGTCGGAGAAGGGCCCAGGGGACGGCGCTTGTCGATTCCCTCGCTTCGCTCGGTCATGCCAGCGCCCCCCTCTCCTCCAGTGCGACCTTCAGCGCACGGAGTGCGTAGTAGGTACGCGACTTGACCGTGCCGACCGGTACGCCGAGCACCTCGGCGGCCTCATTCACGCTCCGGTCCCGCAGGATCGTCTCGTTCAGGACCTCGCGGTGAGCCGGTGACAGCGCCTTCAGCGCCTCCGTCACGACCACCGTCCGCAGCAGGTCCTCCATGCCGTCGGCGATGTGCAGGCTCTCCAGCGCGGCCTCGCCCGCCTCCTGCGGCCGGGCCGCCTTACGCCGCCGGTCGTCGATGACGACGCGGCGGGCGACCGTCGCCAGCCAGGGCATCAACGACCCGGACTCGCCGTCGAGCTGGTCGGCCGAGCGCCACGCGCGGATCATGGTCTCTTGTACGACGTCCTCCGCCCACTGCCGGTCGCCGCCGACCTGCTTCATCACGAAGCTCAGCAGCGGCCGGTGGTATTCGCGGTAGAGCTCGGCGACGATCTGGTCGTCGTCCACGTCCTTCACTGGTCGTGTCCTGCGTGCCCACAGGCGCGAGGCGCGGGTCGGGGAGGCGTCCATGGCGATGCGTCTCCGGCGGGTCGAGGAGGAACTCACGGTGTGGCCGTCGGCGGGAGGAGTGGGTCCGGCCGGGACCGGCGTAAGGGTGTGCTGCCGCATCTCCGGTCTTTCACGTGAAGGGGACGTGCCGGTCCGGGTACGTCCCCGCGTCAGGTCAGTAGCCGTACGAACCGGAGCCCTGGTCGGGTGAGCCCCCCTTGCCGTTGACGACGATCGTGCCGAGGGCGGGGTTCTGCGCGTCGGACAGGACCAGCCAGCCCTTCCAGTGCCGGGCGGCGGCGACCGGCGCGCCCTGCTCGACGCCCGGCGCGTTGTCCGGGGCCGTGGTCGCGGCCACCGGAACCTGGGCCTCGGCCTTCGGCCTGGCCGTGTCGTTGCCGGCGGTACCGCAGGCGGCGAGCATCAGTCCGGTCACGGTCGCGGTGCCCGCCAGGGTGATCCGGCGCCTCGTTGCCCATCGTCCTCATCCCCTCGACTCTTTCGGTGTCGGGAAGCAGTACGCAGCCCTGGACACGAAAGGTTCAACAGAGGAGGGGAATCGAAAGGAAATCACATTCGACCAGGTCAGCGACCTGTGCTCACCTCAGGATCATTCGGCAAGGAGGGCCTGTCGCGCCGCGCCGGCCAGCCACGCCTCGGCCCGGTCGAACGTCCAGCCACGCTCCCCGACCAGGGTGAACCAGGGGCTCCTGCCGAGGTAGAACCACAGGAGGTCGATGGCCTCGTCGCGATCGATCCGCGGTTTGAGGGCGTCGAGGGCGACCAGCCGGTCGGCCACCACCGTCAGCGCGCTGAGATAGCTCGCGAGGGTCGCCTCGATCACCTCGTGGGCCGCGGGCTCGGTGAGTGCGTGCCGCATCAGTCCGTAGAGGGTGTCCCAGTGGCGCTCGCAGGTACGGCGGGTGCCCGCGGCGGTGGCGTCGATGACGCGCGCCCCGTCCTCGGCCGACGCCACGATCGCGAGGGACTCCTCGACGCTGGGATCGTTCACGGCGGGTTCCAGCAGGGCGGAGAGGATGGCCGCCTTGCCTCCCGTGCTCGCGTACACCGTCGGCACGGCCACCCGCGCGGCCTTGGCGATGTCGCCGACCGTGACGTTGGTGTAGCCGCGGTCGAGGAACAGTGCCCGCGCGGTGTCCAGGATCGCGGCTCGGGTGGCGGCCGCGGCGTCCGCGCGACGGGGTGAGGAGTACATGCCGATCATGGTGGTTGTGAGTGCGCCGCAGGGCAAGCCCAGGTTGATGCCCATATATTCATTATATGGTCCTATATTGGCGGTCATGAGCGATCCATCAGAGCCGAAGTCGATCATTGAGACCCGCCTGGCGCACGGCGTGCACCGCCGCGCGACCTCGCTGCTGGCCGACGCCGCGGCCCGCGCCACCGACGCGGCGGCCTTGGCGGAGCTACGGGACTTCCTCGTGGCGACCCTCCATCACCACCACGAGTCCGAGGACGCCGACCTGTGGCCCCTCATCACGGCCATCGCCCCGGAGACCGCCGGCCCCCTGGCCGATCTCAGCACGGAGCACGACGAGCTGGACGCGTGCCTCGACGCGCTCGCCGCCGCGCCGCTGGATGACCGTCTCGTGCTGGAGAAGGCCGCGGTCGCCGTACGTGACCTGGTCCACCTGCACCTGGAACACGAGGAACCCCTCCTCCTGCCCGCCCTTCGGAACCACGTCTCGGAGGAGGCGTGGGAGGAGTTCTCGAACAAGGTCATCGTGACCTCGCCGCCGACCGGGGCGCACCTGATGGTGGGGCTGTTCGACGAGGTCGGCACTCCCGAGGAGGTCGAGCTGATGCTGTCGGGCCTTCCGGCTCCGGTCCAGCCACTTCTGCCGGTGATGCGCGTTCAGGCCAAGGCCACGCTCGACGCCCTCCGGCCCACTGCCTGAGACACGCGCCACGCAGCACGAAGCCCCCGGCATCGCACGCCCGGGGCTTGGTTTGGATCAGCGGGGGTCGTCCTCGATGACGGCGACCTGAACGCAGGCACCGTTTCCACCACTGCGGGTGCTCGTACGCCACACGGGCTGGGACGGATCTGTCGGCACTTCATGTCCCCCTTTCCGGCGTCCGCGTACATCTGGAGCTCGGCCACGACGTCCCGGCGATCCTGGCCGCACTGAGCGAGTCGGCCACGCGCCTGACCGCCGCGTAGATCCGGATACGGTCGAGTCATGACGAAGGGAAGCGGCATGCGCATCGGATTCGCCCTGCCCCAGTTCGGGGGGGCGGCCCACCAGGCCGACCAGGTCGCCGGCTTCGCCCGCAGCGTCGAGGCGATGGGCGGCGACGGCCTGTGGGTGGGTGACCGGCTCCTCGCCCCGGTCAACCCCACGGTCGGCTACGGGGGTGGCACGACGATCCCGGAGGCGTTCCACGCGGTGCTGGACCCGTTCGTCCTCATGACGACCGCCGCGACCGTGACCGAGCGGGTCCAGATCGGCACGAACGTCCTCAACGCCCCCTGGTACGCGCCCGCCGTGCTCGCCCGTGCCCTGACCGGCATCGACCAGCTCAGCCGCGGGCGGCTCCTGGTCGGTCTGGGCGTCGGGTGGTCGCCGGAGGAGTACGAGGCGGCGGGGATCCCGATGAGCGAGCGCGGCGCGCGGCTCGACGAGTGCCTCGACGCCCTGGAGGCGTTGTGGACCACCGATCCCGCCGAGTACCACGGCGAGTACTGGTCCGTTCCGGCGACCCATGCCAACCTCAAGCCCGCGCAGACGCCGCGGCCGCCGATCTACCTCGCCGGTTTCGCCCCCAGGGCGATGGAGCGGACGGCTCGGCGCGCCGACGGCTGGCTGCCGGTGTTCCGGCCGGGGCTGCGGGAGTTCGACCCCCAGGCCTTCATCATCAAGCCGCTCGGCCGCATCCGCCGGCTGGCCGAGGAGGCGGGACGGGATCCGGCGAGCATCGGCGCCGTCCTCCGCGTCTACCCCACCGAGGCCGGCACGGTCGAGCAGTGCGCCGAGGTCCTCCTGCGGGCCGAGGCGGAGGCGGGCATCGACAACGCCTTCGTCGACCTGTTCGCCATCGCCGACAGCGTGAAGCACATGGAAGAACTCGCCCAGCGCGTCCTCGACCTCGTTCGCCGGGGCTAGGACCCTAATCCCCCCACGTGAGCGGGAGTGAGACCACGTCGTAGATGCCTTCGACGCCGCCGAGCTCGGCCGGGCCGCCCGCGGCCAGACCGGGCATCCGGGGCGCCAGGAACCTCAGCGCCTCCTCCAGCTCCGCGGTCGCCAGGTTGGCGCCCAGGCAGTAGTGGGCACCGGCGCCGAACGTCAGCATCCGCCCGTCGCGCTCGGCGGTGATGTCGAAGTCCCCGGCGCTCTCCCGGTTGGCCTGCGCGGCGCAGATGGCCACGATGCTGCCGGCCGGGAACGCGATGCCGCGGTACTCCACCGCCTCGACGCAGATCCGCGCGGTGAACGGGGTGATCGGCTCGAACCGCAGCACCTCGCGTACGGCGCTCTCCGCCAGGCCGGGATCGGCGGCCAGCGCGGCCCACTGGCCGGGATGCGTCGCGAACAGCCGCAGCGCGTGCGCGAGCTGCGCCTGCGTGGTGTCGACGCCGCCCGCGAGGACGTTCACCACGAGGTTGACGCACTCCTCGTGGGAGAGCCGATCGCCCTCGGCCTCGGCCGCGAGCAGCACGCTCAACAGATCGTCCGAGGGCTGGGCGCGCCGCCGGTCCAGCAGCGCCTCGACGTAGGCGTACACCTCCTCGCACGCGCGCTCGATGCTCGCGAGCTCCGTCGACAGGGCCCGTACGTCGAACTGCCGCTGCACCAGGTTCGACCACTCGTGCAGCCGGGGCGCGTCCTCGATCGGCGCGCCGAGCACCGCCGCGATCGTCATCGACGGGTACGGCTTGGCGACCGCCGTGACGAACTCGCACGCGACCGCGTCCTCGTCCCACAGCCGCGCCAGGAACTCCCGCATCACCGGCCGCCACCGGTCGGCGGCGCGCGGCGTGAACGCCGGGCCGACCAGCGCGCGCAGCCGCCGATGTCGTCCGCCGGTCTGGTTGAGGATGTTGGCGTCGATCTGTTCGCGCAGCCGGCCGCCCGTGATGCCGAACAGGTCCGCGATCTGCCGTCCGGGGAACGCGGTCGCCCGCGACCGCAGGAAGAACTCCCCCGCCTCCCGGTCCAGCACGATGGAGGACAACGGGCCCTGCGCCAGCCAGTTCTTCTCGCGCAGCCCGGCGAGCCTCCGGTGGTAAACCTCACCGGTCAGATCGGGCGTGGAGTAGTCGAACCTGGGAAGATCCAGCTCGGTCACGATCGTCATGCCGACGATTCTGCAACGTTCCTCCCCAACCCGCCCGGGAGCACCTGTGGAGCCCTCGAAAAGCCGCCGACTCCCCGCCTGGACCGCCGCGGCGGCCCTCCTCCCCCTGGCCCTCGCCTCGCCCGCGCAGGCGGTGAACCGCTACACGATCCAGCCCAATTCCCCCAAGCCCGCAGCGTGCAACAACAGCGGCACGATCCCGGCCGGCACCTGGCTGCAGAACAAGGTGTGCGGCTACTTCATCGGCACCGCGCTGGCCGGCACGTCCTTCGACGTCCACGAGACGACGGCCGGCAACTACCACTACGGGCGCAACTACGGCAGCAACAACCTGTGCGCGTGGATCCCGCCCGCCGCGCTCAGCGCCGACCCGACCGGTACCGCCGCGGCGTCGTGCAGCGACACGATCAAGCAGACCATCGCGCACCGCCGGTCGTTCGGCTACGACTTCAACGCCCCGCCGCACGACCAGACCGACGGCACGGCGATCACGGTCAACCCGGCCTGCGGCGCCTTCTTCAACTACTACAGCGACAGCACGTACGGCTCGGGCGCGCTCCGCGACCCGGCCGGCACCCCGTCCTCGGAGGTCAGGTACCGCTTCACCGCCAACGGCGGCGCCGGGATGGTGGTACGCGACTCCGCCCTCGGCTGGGTCTTCATGAGCCGCGCCTGCGTCACCGACTGGCGCGGCCTGGCGTTCGACAACCAGAACGACTGAGCCCGCGCCGATCATCATCGTCCGGCGCCGTCACTTCCGCTCAGCGGAAACTTCGGCGTCGGACGCAGCGCGGATGTACTTCATTCGTCCTTACGAACCAGGCCGTCTGGGGGCCCCGGCCGGGTCGACCACGACCGACCGACCTCTCAGAGGAGCCCGGCGATGACGGCACCCGCCGAAACGCCCCCTTTGTCACCACGGACCATCGCCGCCCGCGTCGAACGCATCGACGTGTGGGCCCTGTCGTATCTCTTCATCGGGATCATCGGCACGGGCTTCCTGTTCACCTTCTACGACATCTTCGACATCAACGTCTCGTTCGTGCAGACGTGTGTGCAGATCAAGCCCGGCTGTACGCCCGAGAAGGCGCTGGACGCCCTCACCGTCCCGGTCGTGCTCAACCTCGCCGGGTACGTCATCGGCACGCTCGTGCTCAGCCCGATCGCCGACACCATCGGCCGCCGGAACATGCTGCTGATCACGATGCTCATCACCGGGGTCGGCTCGCTCTACAACGCCCTCGCTCCGGGATACGCGAACTTCGTGATCGCCCGGGTGATCACCGGCATCGGCATCGGCGCCGACCTGGCCATCGTCAACACCTACCTCGGCGAGGTCGCACCCCGGCGCGGCCGGGCGCGCTATACGGCCGTCATCTTCACGATGTCGGCGCTGGGGGCGTTCTTCGGCATCTGGGGCGGGCTCCTGCTGACCACACCGTCCGAGCACTGGCCGCTCGGGCTGCCGTTCGCGCTGGCCGGGCCCTCGTTCGAGAACGGCTGGCGCTGGATGTACGGCGTCGGCGCGCTGCTCGCCCTCATCGCCATCCTGCTTCGCGTCGAACTGCCCGAGTCACCCCGCTGGCTGGCCGGGCGAGGCCGCCTCGAAGAGGCCGACGCCGTGGTCACCGCGATGGAGAAGCGAGCGAGCAGGCACGGGCCGCTCGCCGAGCCGGTGCCGGTGGATGAGGAGGAGGCGCAGCCCGTACGGCGGTTGCCCGCGATGTCCACGTACCGCGAGCTGTTCACCGAACCGCGCTACATCCGCCGGATCACCCTCCTGCTCATCATGTGGTTCACCGGGTACGTCACCGTGTACGGCTTCTCGAGCGGCTTCACCTCGGTGCTCACCGTGCTGAAGTACCCGCCGCCGGAGGCCGGTGTGATCACCGCGATGGGCGTCTTCGGCTTCCTGATCCAGGGCCTCTTCACGTCGTTCTTCGTCGAGAAGCTCCAGCGCCGTCACTGGCTGCCGATCGGCGCCGTGCTCACCCTCGCCGGCGCGGTCCTGGTCGCCGAGGCCGGCACCACGATCGCCATCGCCTTCATCGGGTCGATGCTCATCTTCTTCGGCTTCAACGTGTGGGTGTCGCCGTCGTACGCGCTGACGTCCGAGTCCTTCCCGACCCGTGCCCGTACGACCGGCTTCGGTCTCGTGGACGGCATCGGGCACCTGGGCGGCGGAATCGGCGTGCTGCTCATCGCCCCGTACGTGAAGGATCTGTCGGTACTGGGCGCGCTGCTCCTGATCTCGTCGTTCCTGGTGCTGGCGGCGGTCGTCGCGCAGTTCACCGAGCACACGCGCGACCGCGAGCTGGACGTGATCTCGCCCTGAGCGTCAGCGCGGCCCGGACTCGCCCTCGGTGTGCACGGTCTGGGCCGCGACCGGCGCGGTCTGGATCGGGCCGGGCTCGGCCGGATCCTGCGCCGAGCCGCCCTCGGCCGGCACCGCCTGGGCCGTCGCCGCCACGCTTCCCGTCGCCGTGGCGGTGGCGGTCGCCGGGGCGTTCGTGTCACGCGGGCCGACGGCGGAGGACAGCACCTGGGCGTTGGGCAGCCGGAACTCCCCGTTCGCCGCCTCCAGCCGTACGTAGGTGAGGCCGATCTCCAGTACGGTCCCGTCGAACTGCCCGCCGAGCGGCCCGGACCACAGTCGTACGTCGTCGCCCACCACGAACGGCTTGGAGAGCAGCAGGATGATGCCGGCGAACAGGTTGGCGAGCGTCTGCTGAGCCGCGATCCCGACGAGTACGCCGGTCAGCGCGCCGCCCAGGACGAGTTGGCCGACGGGCAGGTCGAACAGCTGCAGGGTCAGCACGAGGGTGGCGAGCGCGCCGACCAGCACGATCAGCAGCCGCACCATCGTCGCGTGCGCGTTGCCGACTCGCGGGAGCAGGATGTCGCGCGCCCGGCCGGACAGGCCCAGGGTGGCGGCGAAGCCGAACACGAAGAACGCCGCGGCGCAGCCCGCCGCGACGAGCTGCAGCGGGAGCTTGTCGTCCAGATCGCGGGACCGCTCACGGGCGAGGACCGACCCGATCATGGCGAACAGGGCCAGCAACAGCGCGAAGATCGACCGCCACGGCCTCGCTCGTCTGCGCACCTTGGCCACCTGTTCCGCCAGCTGGTCGACCACCTGCGTCTGGTTCACCCGCATTCTCCTCCGTTTCTCTCCAAATGGCGCTCAGGACGACAGTCCGCAACGCTACCGGCGGCCCGACGCATGCGATTCGTGTGGCACTTGTCCACAAGTGCTCACGGCTGGGTCACAACGGGCTCTGGTGCCTCATAGAGTGGCTGAATGGACGCTCCGGAGTACGGCGACGCGTCGCAGGTGCTGCGGCGGATCTTCGGCTACGACGAGTTCCGCGAGGGGCAGCAGGAGATCATCGAACACGTCGTGGCCGGTGGCGACGCGCTGGTGCTCATGCCCACGGGCGGCGGCAAGTCCCTGTGCTACCAGATCCCCTCGCTCGTGCGAAAAGGCACCGGCGTCGTCATCTCCCCGCTCATCGCGCTGATGCAGGACCAGGTCGACGCGCTGCGGGCGCTGGGCGTCCGCGCTGGATTCCTCAACTCCACGCTCGACTTCGACACCCAGCGGGTGGTCGAGGCGACGTTCCGCGCCGGCGAGCTGGACCTTCTCTACCTCGCGCCCGAGCGGCTGCGGCTGGAGTCGACGCAGCGGCTGCTCGACGCCGG